>JADGEN010000059.1 GCA_016744355.1 Halieaceae bacterium | reverse complement strand
GGGTAATGACCTGTTCAGCCCTCAATCTGGAAGACATTGATACGATCTGGGATATGATTACGCAGTATTGTAGCGAGGCGCTAGAGAACGGGTGTTACGCTACTAAACGAGCCGACCAAAATCGTGACTGGATGCACCAATTGGTCAACCAGATGTTGCTGCTCAAGCTGGAGCAAAATACAGAAATTGCAGCAATACTGCCCCAGTTGGAATCCGATGTGGCCAAGCAACGCTCGACTCCCTATAGCGCGGCCCGAAAAATTATCGAAAAGCTCTAAATTCGCATTTGTCGCAAATTAATATCCGCCCCGCTGCGTTCCCATAACTCATCAAATCTCTCGATATAACTTGCCACCCTGGCTTTTGACTCCGGTTCATAAAAGCCCTGATGATCACTTCCCGCTGGCTTGAACAGCAAACCATCTGAATCGCGAATGACCATCGTGTCGTCATTCATTTGCGGATGATCGGACAATTTTTGAATATGTATCAGGCTGGGAATACGCTGTGCCAGTGTCACAAGTCGGTGGCCGTGCTCTACGATCGGACGCGAATCGTTTACCAGAATGCGTATCTCAGAATGCCGGCTACGCCGCGCCAATTTACTGATCGCGTCACACAACTGTGCATTATCGAATACGTCCCTGTCTAGCGTCGGGCTCAAAATCCGAATATAACGTCGGGCTGAGTCACACAATTCGACGGCAAGTTGGTCAAAAGGATGTGGGTAAAAGTCTGTGCTCATGGCGATGCCCCCAGATAGAATCCAAGGTCAATGCTCGCATTTTATTCGATAGCAATACAAGACAGATTTAAAAGATGAGCCAGAAGGTCCAGACAGGCATCGTTGGCTGATGCCTGAGCCAACGCTGAACCATATAGCGCGTGTTCTCCACACAGCCTGACAAGCATCGGGAGCACGCTGGCAGGGTAGTCCATGGCATCGCCATTGGCATACACCTCAATATGTCCCCCGCATTCACGCCAGGCCAACTTTGAGCCGGGCAATAGCGTTACCAGAGACAGTTCGCCTTTAAGCAACTCCAGGCCCTGGGCCACTTCTTCTTCAATGACTTCGTTGGTATAGCCAGGTTCCGTAAGTAGTTCACCGAACCAGCGTTGGCTTGCACTGTGTTCAATAGCGGCTTGAAGAACTCGCGTTGCGCGTTGTAGGTCTTCATCCCGAATCTCTCCGGCGCGCTGTGCTGGGCTCAGACCTACATCGGTATAGAAATCTTCGGGGTCGATTTGTTCCAGTAGTTCATCCACCTGTCGCGACAGCATGTCATTGACTCTGGGGGCGCGAAACCCCAGCGAAAATGTGGTGCACTCGCCCTGTGCTATACCCCAATGTGCAACCCCGGGTGGCATATAGAGAATATCGCCGGGACCCAAAGTATATTCTTCGTAGCAGTCGAAGTGATCGAGAATACGCAGATCATCGTTGGGCAGTAGTGCTGAACTGGAATCGCAGGTTTGACCCAAGCGCCACTGCCTGGTGCCTTCACCCTGCAACAAAAATACGTCGTAGTTATCGTAGTGTGGGCCTACACTGCCACCATTAACCGCGTAGCTGACCATAACGTCGTCCACGCGCCAATTGGGGATGAAAGCGACCAGCTGCAGCAGCTCTGCAACTTCTTGCACATAGAGGTCTACAGACTGTACCAGCAAGGTCCAGGGTAAATCCCGACTGAAGTCGGCTTCCTTGAAGGGGCCGTGTTGCAACGACCAGTTGTCCGTATGGGTTTCAATTATTCTTGACTCAATTTCATCCTCCATAGCGAGGCCTGCGAGTTCGTTGGCATCTATGGGAGGGACGAAATTGGGAACGGCATTGCGAATCAGCAGCGGTTTTTGCTGCCAATACTGCTTGAGAAACTTATCGGTATCGAGTTCTAGTTTCATCGCCGCCAATGCTTCTTCGCCCTGAGCTAGTCGTCTATTGCTCTGGCCTGGGCCTCAGCGTTACCGATATAGCTTGCGGGTGTTAGGGCGAGTAGCACGTCTTTTGCCTCCTGAGGCAGGGCGAGACCAGCGACAAAAGCCTGGATTACTTCGCGGCTCATATCCTGCCCTCGCGTGAGTTCTTTGAGCTTCTCATAGGGCTTTTCTATACCGTAACGACGCATAACGGTTTGGATGGGCTCGGCCAGCACTTCCCAGCTGTTATCCAGGTCAGACGCAAGACGCTGCTCATTCATCTCCAGCTTACTAATACCCTTGAGGGCAGACTGATAGGCGATAAGGCTATAGGCCATACCCACGCCCATGTTACGTAATACTGTGCTGTCGGTCAGGTCGCGCTGCCAGCGACTGATGGGTAGCTTGGCTGACAAGTGCTGAAACACCGCATTGGCAAGCCCAAGGTTTCCCTCGGAGTTTTCAAAGTCTATGGGGTTAACCTTGTGCGGCATGGTAGAAGAGCCTATTTCTCCCGCGATCGTTTTTTGCTTGAAAAAACCCATCGAGATGTAACCCCAGATGTCACGGTCGAAATCTATAAGGATCGTATTAAACCTGGCGATGGCATCAAACAGTTCGGCCATGTAATCGTGTGGCTCTATTTGAGTTGTATAAGGGTTCCAGCTTAGTCCAAGCGACGTAACAAATAGCTCTGCGTTGGCTTGCCAGTCCACATCGGCGTAGGCAGACAAGTGGGCGTTATAGTTACCCACAGCGCCGTTTATCTTTCCCAAATACTCTACGCGCTCGAGCTGCCATAACTGACGCTGTAGCCGCGCAATCACGTTGGCGATCTCTTTGCCGACGGTAGTGGGGCTTGCGGTCTGGCCGTGTGTGCGGGACAGCATGGGCGTGGCTGCAGCTTCACGAGCAATGTCCCCGAGGCTGGAAATTATTTGCTGCATCGCCGGCAGTAGTACTTCGTCCATACCATCGCGCAGCATAAGCGCGTGGGACAGGTTATTAATGTCTTCCGAGGTACATGCAAAGTGAACAAACTCCGACACTGCAAGTAGCTCTGGGTTACCCTCAAAACACTCTTTAACAAAGTACTCAACCGCTTTAACGTCGTGATTGGTGGTTGCCTCTATGTCCTTTATGCGTTGCGCACCCGACTCGTCGAAATTCTCCAGAATTGCTTCAAGTAGTTGATTGGCAGAGTCGGACAGGGCGGGTACTTCCACAATACCATCATGCGCTGCAAGGCTCTGCAGCCAACGTACCTCTACAAGCACACGGCGCTTAATGAGGCCGAACTCACTGAACACTGAACGCAAGGCAGCAGTTTTACTACCGTAACGGCCGTCGATAGGGGACACGGCACTGAGGGCTGACAAATCCATGAGGTTCTCCAAAAAAAGTGGGGATTTTACACTAGCTCGAGTGTGCGCGACAGGCTCTGCGACACTTCCAGCAATTGTTTTCGCTGTAGTAACAGCTTCCAGCGACGTCCGCCCAATTGACGCCACAAATAGGCGGAGCGAACTCCTGCTAGTAGCAGTGTTCGAATAATGTCGGCATTTTGGGGGTTTGTCAGCTGCGCTTCACTGCCGTTTACTTTGATCCTAAAGCGCAGTGTGCTCAAGGTATCCTGATAAATAGCTGAAATGTTGTGACACACATCCTGCTCATTGGCGGCAAAATGCTCAGCGTTGTAGCTGGCGTGCTCCAGGCGAGAATGAATAATCGATTGCAGCTCGCTGTTCGTAGCGAAATGCCGTTCCAGATGTAAGATGCTAAAAACATAGCGCACAACATCACGAGTTTCAGGAGCTTGTCTGCTTGCAAGAATGCTGGCTAAGTTCTGCAAACCAAGCTTGACGCCACCAACACCACCAAACAGTTCCTCTGCACTATCGAGGTCGAAGACAAAAAGACTTTGCACCGAGGGTTTAAGAAACTCTGCCGGGTAACTGCCAGTTTTTGAAATTTGATCGACCAGTCGGGCCGCCTGTGCCACCCCTGCCAGTGCGATTGCCTGCTGGGCGATTTTGCTTTGTACTTTACTCACTTTGCGCTCTCAATAACACCACCACCCAGACACAAATCTCCTTGATAGAAGACAACCGACTGCCCGGGTGTAACCGCGCGCTGTGGTGAATCAAATTGGACGTCATAGCCACCTTCAACGCTTGTGAGCGAGCAGGCTTGATCTGCTTGGCGGTAACGCACTTTTGCCGATAGTGGAATTGGTGATGAACTGCCAACATCTTCAGGTTCTAAACCTGAAACCCAGAAGACTTCACCGGTCGTCAGCGTAGACTTAAACAGGGCAGGGTGGTTATTCCCCTGCGCGACCAGCAATACATTATTACTCAAATCTTTCTCCACGACATACCACGGAGCATCACCATGGTTTGCTGTCCCGCCAATTCCCAGACCCTGCCGTTGACCAATAGTGTGATACATGAGCCCTTGGTGTTGCCCCAGTAATTCTCCCTCTTTCAGGCTACGGATTTCTCCAGCTTGGGCGGGAAGATACTGTTTTAGGAAATCGCTGAAGCGTCGCTCACCAATAAAACAGATGCCAGTGGAATCTTTTTTGTTGTGCGTAACCAGTCCGTTTAGCTCAGCGATCCTACGGACTTCGGGTTTTTCAATTTCACCAACCGGGAACAGTGTTTTCTCCAACTCCTCATGCCCTACAGCATGTAGAAAATAACTCTGGTCTTTATTGGGGTCTAGCCCCTTAAGCAGCGTTCCCTTACCGTTTCTTTCACCTCTACGTGTGTAATGCCCAGTGGCGATGTAATCAGCTCCCAGCACCAAGGCGTACTCCAGAAAAGCTTTGAACTTTATTTCACGATTACACAATATGTCCGGGTTGGGGGTGCGTCCATTGCGATACTCATCCAGGAAATGTTCAAAGACATTGTCCCAGTACTCAGCAGCAAAGTTTGCTCCGTGCAGCTTGATGCCCAGCTTGTCGGCTACAGCCTGTGCGTCAGCAAAATCTTCTTTCGCTGTGCAATATTCGGTGCCATCATCTTCCTCCCAGTTTTTCATGAACAACCCCTCTACCTGATAGCCCTGTTCTTTCAGGAGGAGGGCAGCCACGGAGGAATCTACCCCGCCGGACATGCCTACAATTACTTTTTCTGCTGAATTTAAACTCATAATTGAATTGTACACTTGCTTGAAAGGCTGTGCCGGAGCTTTATGCTTTTCTTCAAAAACACTAGGGGCGACCGGGCATGTGAATGTTCAGCTCTCGATGTTCACCCGGCTGCAGGCCGTCGAGCTGCCAATCGCCAACTTGTGCGCGTATAAGGCGAAGGGTGGGAAAGCCTGCAGCCGCAGTCATGCGACGCACCTGCCGGTTTCGGCCCTCTCTAATCGACAGCTCCAACCAGCTATCAGCAACCGTTTTTCGTACCCGCACAGGTGGATCTCTGGACCACAGAGCTTCGGGTTGAGCTATCAGTCTCGCCTTGGCGGGCAAGGTAACCCCATCTTTTAACATCAAACCCTGCGTGAGCAATTCTACCGCTTGAGACGTAACTTGTCCCTCAACCTGGACCTGATAGGTCTTCCACAATTTGTGCTTTGGATTGGCAATCTGCTGTTGTAAGCGACCGTTATCAGTCAGTATCAAAAGCCCCTCAGAATCATAATCGAGCCTACCGGCAGCCCTGAACCCGGGCGCTTTCAGGTGATCAGCCAGTGTGGCGCGGCCCTCGGTATCCGTAAATTGACTGAGCACTTGAAAAGGCTTGTTGAAGAGTATGATACGGGCCATTTAGATGGGCAGAATAATAAGTTGGTAGTTCAAGAAGTCGGATCCGTGTGAACAGGACATGCCTCATTGCATGCTACACTGGTTAGAGATTTTACCACGACTGCCGCCATGTATGACACCATGGGCGGCGTAAATGCAGCACTTACAAACGGAGTAACTTATGGGTTACAAGCATATAAATGTACCGGCAGAGGGTGAGAAAATCACCGTCAATGAGGATTACTCCCTGAATGTGCCCAACAATCCAATCATTCCTTTCATCGAGGGAGACGGCATCGGCATCGACATTACGCCGGTCATGATCGATGTAGTAAACACCGCAATCAGCAAGGCCTATGGCGGCGAAAGAAAAATAGCCTGGATGGAAATTTATACCGGAGAGAAGTCTGCCGAGCTGTATGATGGCGACTGGTTTCCCGCTGAAACTCTGCAGGCAATCAAGGAGTATTCGGTAGCAATAAAAGGTCCCCTGACCACCCCTGTTGGCGGTGGTTTTCGCTCATTAAACGTAGCCCTGCGCCAAGAACTTGATCTTTATACCTGCCTACGGCCCGTGCGATGGTTTGAAGGAGTACCTTCTCCGGTAAAAGACCCGGGTGCGTGCAATATGGTGATCTTCAGAGAGAATTCTGAAGATATCTACGCGGGCATAGAGTGGGAAGCGGGGAGCGAGGAGGCCGGCAAAGTCGTAGACTTCCTTATCAAGGAAATGGGCGTTACCAAAATACGCTTCCCAAACAATGTTGGCATAGGCGTCAAACCCGTATCAGAAGAGGGTACCAAGCGCCTTGTGCGCAAAGCCATACAATACGCCATCGACCAGGATTTACCTTCAGTGACTCTTGTGCACAAAGGCAACATTATGAAGTTTACCGAGGGAGGCTTTCGCGATTGGGGCTATGAGTTGGCGCAGCAGGAATTTGGCGGCGAACTGATAGACGGCGGACCGTGGGTTTCCATTAACAACCCCAATAGTGGCAACGAAATTATCATTAAAGATGTCATTGCTGATGCGATGTTGCAGCAGATTCTTACCCGGCCCAAAGAGTATAGCGTGGTGGCAACGCTAAACCTGAACGGTGACTACCTTTCAGACGCGCTCGCTGCACAGGTCGGCGGTATTGGTATCGCCCCCGGAGCTAACCTGAGCGACGACATAGCTTTGTTTGAAGCCACACACGGCACAGCCCCCAAGTATGCCGGTCAGGATAAGGTTAATCCGGGCTCTCTTATTTTATCCGCGGAGATGATGCTGCGTCATATGGGTTGGAGTGAAGCAGCAGACCTTATAATCACAGGGATAAACAGTGCCATAGCCAAGCGCACCGTCACCTACGATTTCGAACGTCAAATGGAAGGTGCAACTCTGCTGAGTTGTTCAGAATTTGGTCAGGCGATTAACGCTGGCATGTAGTCCGCACAGAACTATAAAAGGGGCAGGCAGTAATGCCTGCCCCTTTTTTGTGCCTTGAAATTCACTATAATGACCCAATATATAAACAGTGATAAAAGAATCGAAGGTGAACGTGATCTCCACCCTATATAACTGGCGACTGTCTGCCGAAGAAGAAGATTCCGATGGTGGGCTGGCCCTGCAGGAAGCAAAACCTGAACTAAAACAGCCTCCGCTGTTCAAAGTCATATTGCTTAATGACGATTACACGCCTATGGAGTTTGTCATTGAAGTACTAGAGGGCTTTTTCAAGATGAATCGTGAACAAGCGACTCATGTTATGCTCAATGTGCATACACAGGGCAAGGGTGTCTGCGGTATTTATACGCGAGACATTGCAGAGACCAAGTCGGCACAGGTAAACCAGTACGCCCGCGAGAGCCAGCACCCGCTCTTATGCGAAATAGAAGCGTCTGATGACTAGAGCCTTAATCAATTTAGAGGGCACAATATGCTGAGTAAAGATCTGGAACAGACACTAAACGAAGCGTTTCGGGGCGCGAAAGCCCAGCGACACGAATTCATGACCGTTGAACACTTGTTGCTCGCTTTGCTGGACAACAACGATGCGGTTCGCGTATTGAAAGCCTGTGGCGCCGACCTGAGCGCACTGCGCGGAGAGCTTACCGAGTTCGTCGCGGCCACAACTCCACTTATTCCCGAAGACGAAGAAGAGCGCGAAACCCAGCCAACTCTGGGCTTTCAACGTGTATTGCAGCGCGCCGTGTTTCATGTGCAGTCATCCGGAAAAGCTGAAGTTACCGGTGCCAACGTGCTTGTTGCCATATTCAGTGAAAACGAAAGCCAGGCGGTATATTTTCTTAAGACCCAAGCAATTGCCCGCCTCGATATTGTTAACTACATCACTCACGGAATCTCCAAAGTCCCATCAGATGGCGAAAATGCAGACGACACTCGCATCGAAGGCGACACGGCAGCAGCGGAAGAGGGCGAGGCCAACCCCCTGGACAGCTATGCCACCAACCTTAATGAGGAGGCTAAAGCAGGCAATATCGATCCGCTGATTGGGCGTATGCCCGAAGTAGAGCGTGTGGCCCAGATATTAGCACGCAGACGCAAAAACAACCCCTTGCTGGTAGGCGAATCGGGCGTGGGTAAAACGGCTATCATTGAGGGTCTTGCCAAGCTTATTGTCGATGGTGATGTGCCCGACATGCTAAAGGACAGCACAGTTTATTCTCTGGACCTGGGTGCCTTACTGGCGGGCACCAAATACCGCGGAGATTTTGAAAAGCGCTTCAAAGGCCTGCTTGGTGTATTAAAGCAGCGAGAGGGTGCCATTTTGTTCATCGACGAAGTGCATACAATTATAGGCGCCGGCGCCGCCTCAGGCGGTGTCATGGACGCGAGTAATATGCTCAAGCCTCTGCTGACGTCAGGCAAACTGCGTTGTATCGGCTCTACCACATTCCAGGAATACCGAGGGATCTTTGATAAAGACAAAGCCTTGAGTCGCCGATTTCAAAAGGTCGATGTATTGGAGCCCTCCGCCGACGATGCCTACAAAATTCTCAAAGGCCTCAAGTCACGTTTTGAAGAACATCATGGCCTACGGTATTCCGACAAGGCACTGCGTGTGGCAACAGATCTTTCGGTTAAGTACATCACCGATCGCTTTTTGCCCGACAAGGCCATCGACATCATTGATGAAGCTGGCGCATATCAACAGTTACAGTCGCCATCCAAACGTAAAAAGGTTATCGGCGTACCCGATATCGAGGCTGTTGTGGCCAAGATCGCACGCATACCACCCAAATCTGTCAGCTCCAACGACAAAGAAACGCTGGCCAAGCTTGAAAGCAACTTGAAGATGGTGGTGTTTGGCCAAGATGAAGCCGTGGGCAGCCTCGCCACCTCTATAAAGCTCGCCAGAGCAGGTTTACGCGGTGGGGATAAGCCAATAGGTTCGTTCCTGCTCGCTGGGCCTACTGGCGTAGGGAAGACTGAAGTAACGCGACAATTGGCCAAAATACTCGGTGTAGAGTTGGTTCGCTTTGATATGTCGGAGTATATGGAACGTCACACCGTATCCAGGCTTATCGGTGCACCTCCGGGTTATATTGGTTTTGATCAGGGAGGCCTGCTCACCGACGCTGCGACCAAGCATCCTCACTGCATCGTATTGCTTGATGAAATCGAAAAAGCGCACCCGGACGTATTTAACCTGTTATTACAGGTTATGGATCACGGCACGCTAACCGACAACAATGGCCGCAAAGCTGATTTTCGCAACGTGATTCTAATCATGACCACCAATGCCGGCGCAGAGAGCATCAGCCGCAGGAGTATTGGATTTACAGAGCAAGATAACAGCAGCGATAGCCTGGAGGCCATCAATAAGCTGTTTACACCGGAGTTTCGCAATCGACTCGATTCCATTGTGCAGTTTGCCGCGCTTGGCGAGGACGTTATTCTCACTGTCGTCGATAAATTTCTGATGGAGCTGCAGGGACAACTAGACGAGAAACGTGTCACTCTCGATGTCGATGAGGACGCCCGCCTTTGGTTGGTTGAAACGGGCTACGACATACACATGGGTGCTAGACCCATGGAGCGAGTTATTCAGGAGCACATCAAGAAACCACTGGCAGAAATGGTATTGTTTGGCGCTCTGTCAAAGGGTGGTGGTACCGCGCTTGTGCGACTGAACAAGGCCGAGAACGCCCTGGTAGTTAGCGTGGAAGAAACAGAGTCAGAGTTGGAAGAAGCTTAGCTTTACACACAGGAGAGAGTTTTATGGGAATGTTTGATTTTATTGCATCAGCCGGAGAAAAATTAGCGAGCACCGTTAGCGGCGATGACGCCGGTGCGAGCATTAATGATTCGGTAGAAGTGACCCAGGATCGGCTGGATACTCTACGCACAGAAAGTATCGTTCGAAATCTGGCAGCTCTGGATATTGATGGCGAGCAGGTCACTGTAGCCGTCAAAGGTGAAGTCGCAACACTGGAAGGTACCGCACCCAGCCAGGAAGCTCTTGAAAAGCTGGTTCTGTGTGCTGGAAACCAACACGGCATTAGTAGTGTTGACTGTCACCTGACAACTCCCGAACCAGCGTCTCAGCCTGACGGTGCTGAACCAACGTCATCTGCAGCGCAGATGCCCAATTTTTACACCGTCAAATCTGGAGACACTCTGGGGACGATTGCACAAGAGCAGTACGGCAATGCGTCAAAATATACAGCTATTTTTGAAGCTAACAAGCCTATGCTGAAGGATCCTGACCACATCTACCCGGGACAGGCTCTGCGTATTCCAGCGTTGTAGGTATACGCCCAGAGCAGTTATATTCTATTGAAGTTGGTACAGATAGAAGAAGTAGGGCGTTCTTTACGCGCGCCCTTTGGGTAAACCCTAACGCTCACGGTAAGTGATGCGGCCTTTAGTGAGGTCGTAGGGAGTCAGTTCTACACGAACCTTGTCACCCGTGAGAATTCGAATGTAGTGCTTGCGCATTTTTCCTGAGATATGGGCAGTAACAACGTGTCCATTTTCCAGTTCTACTCGAAATGTGGTGTTGGGCAAGGTGTCGATCACTTCGCCTTCCATTTCTATTTGGTCTTCTTTTGCCATGCGGCAGTATTCCCAGTCAAAAATCAGTGGCGCATTTTGCCTGATATCAACGGCGGGTGTCCAGTGCAATTAAAGTGAATATTAAATGGCCGTCCAGCGGTTGTTAACGCGTATCTCCAGCGGCCTATAGTCGGCTTTATATGCCATTTTCTGGCAGTCTCGTATCCAGTATCCAAGATAGAGATAATCCAGCTCCAGATTTCTCGCGTTTTCGACCTGCCATAGCAGCGTATAGGTACCCAGGCTACGCTTTGCCTGATGTGGATCGAAAAATGTATAGATCGCTGATTGCCCATCCTCAAGGAAGTCTGCAACCACTATTGCAACAAGCTGCTTTTCGCCGCTGTGGGTCGGGGCATAAAAACGGTAGTAGCGAGTGCAATCCCAGGGATTATTGAGAAATGATTCGTATTGCTCCCGAGACGGCGGATACATGTCGCCGTCTGCATGGCGCAGCGTAATGTAGCTGGCGTATAGCTCATAGGCCGCCTCGTCGCTTATATCCAGGGATTCTTCTACGATTATATCCTGATTACGTTTTTTGACCCGGCGCTGGGCACGCGACGGCGCAAAGCTTTCGACCGGTACTCGGGCAGGAATGCAAGCGGTGCAGCTACCGCAATGTGGCCGGTAGATGTGCGAACCGCTGCGGCGAAAGCCAATGCCAGACAGGCTGCTGTAAAGTGTTTTATCAACTGTGTGTTTAGGGTCGACGAACAGGGTTATAGCTTCCCGGTCCTCAAGGTAGCTGCACTTGTGAGGGTAGGTCGTGTAAACTTTTACATCCCGCAGGGACGCAGTCACAAAAGTTCTCCACAGCAGGTGGGCACAGTCCAGATCTCCGGGCCGATGATTTCATTTACATTCTGGTCGAGCAGCCGCTCAAAGTCTAGTCTATCAATATTACGCGCACCCAGTGAATTGAGGTGTTCACTCTCCACCTGACAGTCAATAAGCGCAAAGTTGGCGCGCTTTAACAGGTGCGCCAGAGCAACCATGGCCACCTTGGAGGCATTACTGTGTGTGCTAAACATAGATTCACCGAAGAACACTAGCCCCAGGGATATGCCGTAGAGCCCTCCAACGAGCGCGCCCTGCAGGTCCCATACCTCAATGGAGTGAGCGATGCCCTGACGATGCAAGTTATTGTAGGCAGCGCGCATATCATCGCCAATCCAGGTCCCTGGTTCGTCCTTTCTAGTTGCGGCGCACTGCTCGATAACGCGTGAGAAACACTGGTCTACCGATAGCTGAAACTGCCCGCGCCGCAGGATTTTTCGTAGAGAACGCGAGATGTGTAACTGTTGGGGAGGGAGTACGGAGCGGGGGTCAGGCGTCCACCACATTACAGGTTGAGGCGACTCATACCAGGGGAATATTCCTCTTCGGTAAGCGGCGATCAGCCTCTCACTGCTCAGTTCTCCCCCAACCGCTATTAAGCCGTTGGGGGAGTCCAGCGCCGCTGAAGACGGCGGGAAACCGTAATCATCCTGCGGACACTGATTCTGTGTCACTACTTCCAGTTACCGTATCAGGCCAGGTCGTCCAGATATTTTTCTGCATCCAGTGCTGCCATACAGCCAAAGCCCGCCGAGGTCACCGCTTGTCTATAAATATGGTCACCGACGTCGCCTGCTGCAAAAACGCCCGGCATACTGGTGGCTGTCGCGTTGCCCTCAGTGCCACTGTGGATCTTGATATAGCCGTTGTGCATCTCTAGCTGTCCGGCAAAAATATCGGTGTTGGGCTTGTGTCCAATGGCTATAAAAACACCCGCTACGTCTACATCAGCAGTGCTGTCGTCCTTGGTGGAAGCCACGCGCATTCCCGTTACACCACTGTCGTCGCCCAGTACTTCCTGTAAAGTATGGTCCCAAAGAATTTCTACCTTGCCTTCAGCTTCTCTGGCGAACAACTTGTCCTGCATTATTTTTTCAGACCGCAGCGAATCTCTTCGGTGCACCAATGTCACCTTAGAGGCGATATTTGACAGATACAGTGCTTCCTCCACCGCCGTATTACCACCACCTATCACGGCGACCTTCTGGTTCCTATAGAAAAAACCGTCGCAGGTAGCGCAGGCGCTGACGCCTTTTCCAGCGAATGTATCCTCACTCTCCAGCCCGAGATATTGAGCCGAGGCTCCCGTGGCAATGATCAATGCATCACAAGAATAGGTAGAGCTGCCTTTGAGAATCATCGGGCGCGCTTTGAGGTCTACAGAGTCAATATGGTCGAACAGTACCTGGGTGTCGAAGCGCTCTGTATGTTCCTGCATTTGCTGCATCAGGTCAGGGCCCTGAAGGTCGGCAACGCCACCGGGCCAGTTCTCGACTTCAGTGGTGGTAGTCAACTGTCCGCCTTGTTGCATGCCTGTGATTACCACAGGCTTGAGGTTGGCACGGGCGGCATATATGGACGCCGTATAGCCCGCAGGACCGGAGCCCAAAATGATTAGGGGATGATGAATAACTTCGCTCATGGTGTGGTTTCCTGGTGACTACTGTCTATGATGAGGTTCATTGATTGGGGCGGACTATGTTAAATTAAACAGTGCGTAGTGGCAAAGCCTAGGATTATTTTAAAAAAAGGCCTTAACTCTTTGAAAGATATAATAAATTTAGGCATAATACCTTCTGGCTATTACCGACATAGCGGCACTGTATCAGATGGCCGATTTTGTCGCTACCGAGGATAAAAAAACGTGCCAGAACCTACTGACACTGACAGCTTTATGAGCCCCAGGCTGCGTGAAGGCGCGTTTATCGGGGTGAGCGCAATATGTGCCTACCTGCTTCTTGCTCTATTCACTTACAGCGCTACAGATCCCGGTTGGTCAGCCACGGGCTCCGGAGCAAGTCTACACAACGCAGGCGGCATTACCGGGGCCTGGTTGGCTGATGTGTTCTTTTCGTTAGTGGGCTATGCAGCCTACCTGTTTCCTTTACTACTTGCCTACAGAGCCTTGATCATTCTTCTAGAACGTCACAAGGGCAAAAGCTTCGACTGGACGATGTTTGGTATCCGCTCTTTAGGGTTGGTGTTGGTAATGATTGCAGGAACAACGCTCTCAGCCATGACCGACCAGGGCGGATCCGGGTTGCCACAAGGTTCCGGAGGTATTTTGGGACAGGCCATAGGCAGCGCTTTCACCACAGCTTTCAGCCAGGTCGGCAGCCGGCTCATTCTACTGTCGGTATTTCTCTTTGGTATGACCATTTTCACCGACATAAGCTGGCTCAAATTAATGGAGCGCATCGGCTTCTGGGCTATGTCTTTGGTAACGGGTACTAGAACGTGGGTGCAAAACTTTTTAGAGAATCGCCAGGAAAAGCGTGAACAAGCCAAAGTTCAGGAAGCTCGAAAAGTTGTCATTACCAAGCACGTAGAGAAAGAGAAGAAGCGCATACCACCCAAGATTAAACCGCTGATCAACAAGACTGAGAAAAGTGAACGGGCGGCGAAGGAGCGACAGCAACCGCTGTTTGACGCGCCTGTAAGCGGCGAGCTGCCACAGTTTGATTTGCTTGATCCAGCCGAACACGATCCGGGAAGAGGGTATTCCAAGGATGCCCTTGAAGCGCTGTCCAAACTGCTGGAGCTCAAACTGGCAGATTTCGGCATCTCAGCGGAGGTAGTGGCAGTCTATCCCGGCCCCGTAGTTACCCGCTTTGAAATCCAGCCTGCGGCGGGCGTAAAAGTTTCGCGCATAACCAACCTGGCTAAAGACCTGGCACGCTCACTTGCTGTAATCAGCGTGCGTGTGGTTGAAGTTATTCCAGGTAAGTCAGTGGTCGGCATCGAGATACCTAATGAAGATCGTGAGATTGTCAACTTTAAGGACGTGCTTTCCTCCAAGGCTTTTGATCAATCCAAGTCGGTTCTCACCCTGGCACTGGGTCACGATATTGCGGGACAACCGGTGGTGGCAGATCTAGCCAAAATGCCGCACCTTTTGGTCGCGGGAACCACGGGCTCTGGTAAATCAGTTGGCGTAAATGCAATGCTGCTCAGCCTGTTGTATAAGGCCGGCCCGTCTGAGGTGCGTCTTATACTGGTTGACCCAAAAATGCTGGAATTGTCAGTCTACGATGGCATTCCTCACCTGCTAACGCCGGTTATTACCGACATGAAGGACGCTGCCAATGGATTGCGCTGGTGCGTGGCAGAAATGGAACGACGCTATAAATTAATGGCCTCGCTGGGCGTGCGTAATCTCGCCGGCTACAACCGCAAGGTGGAAGATGCGATAAAAGCGGGCACACCCATGCCTGATCCCCTGTGGACGCCAGACCCAATATTCTCTGAAGAGGACGAGGTGCAGACAGCCCCTCCATTAGAGACATTACCGGCGATAGTCGTGGTAATCGATGAATTTGCCGACATGATGATGGTTGTCGGAAAGAAAGTTGAAGAACTAATCGCGAGAATCGCGCAGAAGGCGAGGGCGGCAGGTATTCACCTTTTGCTTGCCACCCAGCGCCCATCAGTAGACGTTATCACCGGTTTGATCAAAGCGAATATTCCGACCCGTATCGCTTTTCAGGTTTCTTCCAAGATCGATTCACGCACTATTTTGGACCAGGGCGGAGCTGAGCAACTGCTGGGACACGGAGACATGCTCTATATGCCACCGGGGAGCGGCATGCCCACTCGTGTACACGGCGCCTTCTGTTCCGATGAAGAAGTGCACAGAGTTGTGGCAGACTGGAAGCGTAGAGGTAAACCCCTGTACATAGACGGGCTTTTGGACGAGGGCAGTAGCACTCCGGTTACTGCGGGAGAACTTCAAGCTGGCGCTACAGGGTCCGATGATGAAAGTGACGCCCTGTATGACGAGGCTGTTCACTGCGTGACTGAAAGTCGGCGTGCCTCTATTTCCTCGGTACAGCGTAAATTACGAATTGGCTACAATCGTGCGGCACGCCTTATTGAGGCGATGGAAGCTGCAGGCGTTGTTACAGAAATGGCGAGCAACGGCCAACGTGAGGTGCTCGCTCCTCCACCAGTCGGCGACTGATCGACACCCCGACTACCAACGAACAACACAAAGGCTTTTCGATTTAATGAATAGAATTTCACTATTTGCTTTGGCACTTCTACTGCTTTGCCCATTTACCCTCGCTCAATCAGACTCTGGCGATAGCGCCCGAGAATTGATTGAAACTCTCGATCTCACTGAGAGCCTGCAAGGCAATTTTGTACAACAGCAATATGGTAACGATGGCGTATTACAGGGAACGTCCAGCGGCACCTTTAAAATGCTGCGCCCGGGATATTTCTCATGGGAAATCAGCTCTCCCGACTCGCAATTGATACTGGTGACACCGCAGTATCTGTGGCATCTGGATCGCGACCTGGAAACCTTAACCCGCAGGCCAGTGTCTGACTCGACAGCCATGTCACCTTTGCAACTTTTGGGCGGCAAGGAGGAGCTTCTGCAGTCGGGGTTCAATGTCAATAAAACGAGCGACACGCTATTTTCCATTACTCCAAAGGAGAATGAATCTGTAGCCAGTGCCGGGTTTTCCAGCCTCAATATAAGCTTGGATAACAATGTAATAGCGGGAATGGAAATAATAGACGGCCTCAACCAGCGTATCGTTATCACGTTTCAGAGTGTTGATAAGGCTAGCACTCTTACCCAGTCAAATTTCGACTTCACTCCGCCAGACGGGGTTGACTTGTTTTACTATGACGAGTGATTTATTCGATGCAACAGGCTCCGTAGGTTACCAACCTCTGGCAGCCAGGTTGCGACCTAAAACACTGTCAGAATACGCTGGTCAGTCACACCTTTTGGCATCAGGCAAGCCTCTACGCGAAGCGATAGAGCGACAGCAACTCCACTCAATGATTTTCTGGGGACCGCCAGGTGTTGGCAAAACAACACTGGCCAGAATCATCGCTGAGACCGCCCGGGCACACTTCGTACAAATTTCTGCTGTTCTGTCTGGCGTGAAGGAAATCCGCGCTGCAGTAGAGCAAGCGCGGCAACACAAAGTAGATCACCGTGACACCATCCTGTTCGTCGATGAAGTTCACCGCTTTAACAAGTCTCAACAGGATGCCTTTTTACCCTACGTAGAAGATGGAACGCTTATTTTTATAGGCGCCACCACAGAAAATCCGTCGTTTGAACTCAACAATGCGCTGCTTTCCCGCTCCCGCGTATACAAGCTGAGGTCTTTAGAGCCTTCGGAGTTGAATGATGTACTACAGCGAGGCCTGAATGAATTGGGGGAGGGACTAGTAATAGACGATGACAGCCTCGCTCAAATTGCCCTACAGGCTGACGGCGATGCACGCCGCGCTTTGAACCTGTTGGAACTGGCAGCAGATTTGGCCAAAGAAAGTGAACTGGGCGAGACGCGGAGCATAACGCCTGCAATTCTTGAAGAAGTGTTACAGGCCTCGTTGCGTCGCTTCGATAAGGGCGGCGACCTGTTCTACGACCAGATCAGCGCACTACACAAAGCAGTAAGAGGCAGCTCACCCGACGGCGCGCTTTATTGGTTCTGCCGCATGCTGGATGGAGGCTGCGACCCTCTGTACATAGCCCGCAGAGTCGTGCGCATGGCCAGTGAGGACATAGGTAACGCTGACCCACGCGCACTCACACTCTCTTTGGATGCCTGGCAGGTACAGGAGCGCCTGGGAAGCCCGGAGGGAGAACTGGCAATTGCGCAAGCCATCATCTATCTAGCCTGTGCCGCTAAGAGTAATGCGGTGTATACGGCCTTCAGCAGCGCAATGCAAGACGTGGCTCAGGGGCAGAGCAGTGAGGTCCCCATACATCTGCGCAATGCTCCCACCGAACTTATGAAGCAAATGGACCACGGAGCTGAGTATCGCTACGCCCATGACGAGGAAGGGGCCTACAGTGCCGGCGAAAATTATTTCCCCGAAGCGTTAAAGGATACCCGCTACTACCATCCTGTGGAGCGTGGCCTTGAGAAGAAAATAGCCGACAAACTTCAGTACCTGCGCGAGCGTGACAAAAGCAGTACAATGCGCCGTTATTTATGAAATACCTGTTATTCATCGCTCTGGGCGGGGCATCGGGTGCTGTCGCACGCTATGTTGTCGCCAATTGGATCCACCAACTGTGGGAAGGGCATGTGCCCGTCGGAACCCTGCTGGTGAACGTAATCGGCTCCTTTGGCATCGGCATTGTTTTTGTCCTCGTGGTAGAAAAAGAGCTCATTCACCCCGATTGGCGCGGTGTGCTGATGATAGGCTTTCTCGGTGCCTTTACTACATTTTCCACATTTTCACTGGAGACCATCAACCTGCTTGAATCAGGACACATTTTTCAAGCTCTGGGATATATGCTCGCCAGCGTCAGTCTTTGTGTGCTCGGTGCAGGTTCCGCAATATACCTCGCACGTATGATCACCTGACTCTCACTCTTACACTACACAGGACACAGAACAATGTTAGACATCAAGGCGGTCAGAAAAGACCCGGAAGGTATCGCCGAGCAGTTAAGCAAACGCGGCTATACCTTTGATACAGCGCAATTTCAGGCACTGGATGCGCAACGTAAACAAGCCGACATGGACAGTCAAAACCTGCTGGCAGAGCGCAAGACCGCATCCAAGAAAATTGGAGAGCTCGTTGGCCAGGGTATGAGCGTTGACGAAGCAAAGGCCTCAGTAAATGAGACCCTTGATAAGATTGCCGCGGAAATTAATGGAGCCACAGAACAAGCAAAGCGGATACAGCACGAGCTTGACCAATTACTGCTGAGCATCCCCAATGTGCCTCACGAACAAGTTCCAGTGGGCACAAGCGAGGACGATAATATTGAAGTCAGTCGCTGGGGTGAACCGAAAAAATACAATTTTACCGTGCGTGACCACGTCGATGTGGGTGAAGGCATGGGGCTGTTTGACACAGAAACCGCAGGAAAAATAACCGGCTCACGCTTCACTGTGTTGTACGGCGAGCTCGCCAGACTGCAACGGGCACTCACCCAGTTTATGCTCAACACCCACACGGGTGCTCATGGCTATCAGGAAATTTACGTTCCCTACATCGTCAATAAAGAATCTATGCGCGGAACCGGCCAGCTGCCCAAGTTCGAAGAAGACTCTTTCAAAGTGCGAGCAGAGCACGATTTCTATCTAATACCCACTGCCGAAGTTCCGGTTACAAACGTTGCCAGAGATCGAATTTACGAGGACTCTGAGTTAGGCGAGGAGGGCGTGCGCTTTGTTGCACATACACCCTGTTTTCGCAGTGAAGCCGGGAGCTATGGCCGTGATACACGCGGCATGATCCGCCAGCACCAGTTCGAGAAGGTCGAATTGGTACGACTTGTCAGGCCTGTCCAGTCCGAAGCAGCACTGGAAACCCTGACCGGCCATGCGGAGGCCATCTTACAAGCGTTGGAGCTTCCCTATCGCAAGGTCATTTTATGTGGTGGGGATTTAGGGTTCTCAGCCACCAAAACTTATGACCTTGAGGTGTGGTTGCCAGCACAGGATACCTACAGAGAGATATCTTCATGCAGTAATTTTGGGGATTACCAGGCGCGTCGGATGCAAGCCAGATGGCGCAACCCTGAAACAGGGAAGCCTGAACTACTGCACACGGTGAATGGCTCCGGTCTTGCCGTGGGCAGAACGCTGGTCGCGGTGTTGGAAAACTACCAACAAGAAGACGGAAGCATACAGG
>JADGEN010000058.1 GCA_016744355.1 Halieaceae bacterium | reverse complement strand
GAGTATTCTGGTTTTTGTGATTCTTTTGCCACTGCAAAAGAGGCAAACGAGTGGGTCAATAACGTAAGCACAACGGGGTAAATAACTTTGGTGATATTCATGCTTTTTTCCTTTTGGTTACTATCGGTCTAAAGTGCACGGGCATTATGTTCCAGGCCTGTTGTAGTAGTAGTGATACATATCAAGCTTTAACACCATGCTGATCCATGCGGTCTACTACTGGTGACCCTGGGTCAGTGTCGCAGGCGGAATGACGACAGCTTTCTGCGGATAGTACCGATCAAACAGATTTATCAGACGTGCGGCTTCAACGGAATCACCAGTAACTTTGATGTCTCCGCTCTTGATCATGTCTTCGGGTGTAGACTGACTCAAGTAAAGCTTGGCCCAGTTTTCACCGGACATCGCAACCGTCACATCGGGTTTGCGGATATGCTTATTCGGCTCTGAGACGAACTCTGCCACCGCGCGGCGGATATGGAGACCAGCACTTGTTCCGTCGGAAAAGTCGAATTGAATGAAACTGTCTGTCTCGCCGCTTTTCACTGGGTCGATGCGCACGCGAAAGTAATCCACATACACCGCTGGTGATCCGCTAATGGCTTCAAGTGAAGGTGGAATAAGGCGCGGAAGGGTAATCTTGCCTTCCAGAGCGAGTGCCTGACTCGTCATGTGCGCGCGGTCATTTCCTCCGGTAGAAATGTAGGACATTTGACGCAGGACATCAGCCTTGATCTTCCGTGCTTCTTTATCCTGCGGGTCGAGTCGGTAAATGTGATTCACCAACTGACCTGCCCATGCCCACTCATTCTTTTGCATGGCATCTCTGGCAGCAGCAAGCACCTTGGTACGTCCACCCATGAGAGGCACTATACGGCGTGACTCTTCGATGGGCGCCAGCTTCTTCAGGTTAACTGCGTCATTGTCGTACCAGCCAACCGACTGGTAGTAAATGGCGGGGGTATAAGACGAGATCTCACCGTAGGCCTGCAAGTTGTTGGGCACTTTATCCAGATAGTCTGGAAAGCGCACTGCGTGGCGAAGATCATCGGGACCTAGCCCGCCTAGGATGCCACGTAAGGTCTGATCGAGAACGAAACTGGCGCCATCCAGGTACCCCTCAATATTCTTGCGTACGTTTTCCTTACCAACCACAGGAAGTGCCGCAGCAGAGATCAGGATTTCAGGTTCAAGGTCACGCTGTTCTTTTAGACCCGCAATCCATTCACGAGGATCACGAAATACGTCGCCACGCACCGAGTAGAGCTGAGGCGGCCCCATCCACAAAAGAGTCGTAAACAGGATCTTGCGTTCCGGCAACCAGACGGCTGTGTGAACCTTGTCGTCGGAGCCGTATCGGGTGAAAAACTGCATTTTCACCCCAAGAACCGTCATTTCCTGCCGATCTTCCACAGGTGTGTTAACAGGGATAAATGCTGACTCCATCGTTTCAGGGAAAACTAATGGGAGCACCCAGGCGTCCGGCCCCTGCGTAGGTGTAAAAGCGTTAAACTGGATCAACATCCGCGCTGTGAGGTAGGGCCCAATCTCCGGAAAGTAAGCTGGCGCGCCGCCAGACATCAGGTTGGCCTCCACAACGGAATTTAGTTCAGGATGCCCAATGACCAGGACATCGTCGTTTCCTTCTGTCAGCTCACCGGCACCCAGTACGGTGTGTGAATGACCGTAGATGATGGCTTTGACGGGCTTGTCGCTGAAGGTGCGAATCGCCTTAATCAGAATTTCGCCATCATGCTTACTGTCGCCGGTGTCGAATGCTATCAGTCCTTCGTCGGTATCAATGATGCTGATGGGGGCGAGCGTATAACCAACAAGCGTCCAGATACCTTCTGCGGGGTGCAAGATAGTGGGTTCGAACTTCGCGACTTGGTCGACGCGATCCAGTAGCTTTTTATTGGCAATTGCACCATTGGGTGCTTTCCCGAAGGTGACTGGAGCGCCCATATAGGGATTCAACTCTTCCAGTGAAACCTTGCCATCGCTTTTCTGAGCGATAGCGGGACTCCCTAATACGGTAAAGGCGAGCAGTAGCGTTCCGTAGGTGAATGCCTGGACTGTTTTGCATTTCATAATCATATTTCTCTTGTTCTTGTGTTGGGTTCGTTAGGGGTCTTATACATTTCTAACCATACTATCGATGTAAGTCTGGAGATGAACATCGGCATTGCCGAACTCCGCATCGATGGCAACCAGGCGTTTAAGTTACTTTCTAAAGCTTAGCCAACTCGCTACCTCCCTTGATCGCCAGGATGTCATTACAACCATCTTCGATCATCGAGGCGCGCGCATCGCGCAGCATTTTTTCAATTGGATACTCTAGAGTCATGCCGTTACCACCAAACAGTTGTAGCGCATCGCTGGCTACTTCAAACGCAGTTTGGGTACTGGTGATTTTGCTGGAGATTGAACCGACAAGCTCCGACTGCGGTGCGGTCATATTGTATTCAATATTGCGGCGTGCCAGGGCGCGAGCCGCTTCTACCTTGCGAAACATATGCAGTAGCTTGGCACGTACGCCAGGATGCCCAATAATGGGCACGCCACCCTGCTTGCGCTCATGGGTATAGTTTAGTGCCTCTTCAAATGCCGCCCGCGCCAAGCCGGCAAACATCATGCCCATACCGCCATTGGCTTCGGTCAATTGCGCTCTGGCTACCTGTTGGTACTGCTCCACCGGGGCGATCAGCCAATCCTTGGAAATACTGACATTGTCGAAATAAATCTCGCCTTGCGGTAGTGCTCGTTGTCCCATTTTTTCCAGCGGCTTGCCGCGAGCAACACCTTTGGCATCCAGCGGGACAACCAATGCGACTTTTTCCAGGCCGTTGCCGCGATCACAGCCACAGAAAAGCGCACTGTACTGGGCGACAGTGCCGTTGGATACCCACGCGGATTTCTGACCGTTGATTACCACTTCATCGCCCTTGATTGTGGCGATGCAGTTGGGTCGTGACTGGCTGCTGCCGGGACTCATGGCAACACCGTTGAAGTCGACCATATCGCTGCCGTGGTCAGGCTCGGTAATGCCCCAACAACCGATGGAATCCTCGGGGATATTGTTCAGCAGGAACTGGTTGTCAAAATGGTGTGCAAGCAACCAGGGTGTTCCTGAAACTGACAGTGATATAGCCAGACCGGCATCGCCCCAGGTCAGCTCTTCGAGCATCACGCTCATAAGGCGGGCGGCCTGCAAGGGATCTAGAGAATACATCAGTGAAAAACTCGCCCCCAGCTTTTTAAACTCGGTCCAGACATCCCAATAGGGCGAACCCTCTGCAATAGCGGCTTGCGGGTTCATGCGATCCAGCTCTGCGCCTATCGGGCGCAATACTTCAGCAGCGAAGCGGTGCAGGTTTTGTTGGAATTCCAGCGTTAACTCATCGAGTTGGCTATCCAGCCCGGTAAAACTGAGCCGGTCATTCAATTCTTGACTAGGTAAACTCATGATTAATATCCCTCCATGGGACAGCTTTCGCTATTTCAACTTATTACTTTTAATACCAATGATAGGGAGCATTAACGAACGGTAGCCTCCCGGCATTAGCCGCTGTAAAAAGTCCAACAGATAGGCTCCGCCGGTTACCAGTACTCTGGCCTTGCCCTTCTGGACACCCTTGAGAATTACGCGTGCTGCCTTTTCTGGCGTCAGCCCTTTCGTAGAAAAGGCGTTGACGGTTTCTTCATCCAGGCCGGCAGCGACGGCAATATTTGTGGCTATGACTCCTGGGTGCACACAGGTGACGTGTACTCCTCTATCGCGCAGCTCAGTCCGCAACGCTTCCGTATAACCACGCACAGCAAATTTACTGGCGCAATACGCTCCTGCCATGGGAGGTGCCACCAAACCAAAAATGCTTGAAACATTCACCAGGTGAGAGCCTGGATTGGCGATCAGGTGCGGCAAGAACTCATGACTACCGTGGATAACACCCCACAGATTCACATTCAGCACCCGCTCGTAGTCGGCGTAATCAAATTCGTCCATGGTCACGTCACGGCCAGAAATTCCCGCGTTATTGATCACCACGTCAACGCGGCCGAATTCTTCTATAACCTCTAAGGCATACTTGGAAAATTGTTTGCGGTCAGAGACATCCAGGGTATTGGTTTTCGCTGTGACCCGATCGCTCTGTGGTATTAACGCCACCGTCTCAGCGAGGTTATCCTCATTGATATCTGAAATCGCCACATGGCAACCCTGGCCAGCCAGTTGCACGGTTAAGGCCCGGCCTATGCCACTTCCAGCACCCGTTACCACAGCGACTTTATCAGAGAAATAGGTCATCAGTGTTTACCGGCTAGATAGTTCTTTGCGAAGGTAGAAAGCCAAATGGAAGGCATTTTCCGTATAAAAGTAAACATCAAGCGAGCCTTGAATGGCATCAGCCAGTACATGCCTTTGGTCGTTCCAGCCTCGTAGACCGCTGCTGCGACGTCCTCGGCTGCCAGCATTTTAGAACCCTTGCTATGACTTAGGTCGACACCCACCGCCATTGGGGTGGCAACATAGAGGGGCATCACCACATTGACGGTAATATCATCTGTGTGCCACTCCACACGCAGTGCTTCAGTCAAGCCTTGAACAAAACTTTTACTCGAAGAATAGACTGCGTTGTTGGGGATCCCGTAAATAGATGATCCCGAGCCCATATTAACCAAATGGGAATCCGGGGTAGCTTTTAGAAATGGGTATGCTGCCTGAGCGCAGTTCACCACACCCTCCATATTTACCCGCATCATCAGACGCAGAAATTCGGGGTCACTCTCCGCAAAGGGCTTATCCTGAAACAGCCCGGCGTTATTGAGCATGACATCCAGTCGACCATCGGTATGTTCAGCGAAGTGGGCAAACGCTGCCGCCACAGAATCGGGTGCTGTAACATCCAGTTGGGCAAAACAATTGTTGCCGCCCAGCGTGGATGACAGTGCTTCAACCGATTCCAGGTTGAGGTCATACAGGCCGACGAACCAGCCGCGATCAGAAAAATACCTGGCTGTGGCCGCTCCGATACCAGAACCGGCACCCGTTATAAAAATAGTTTTACTATGCATCATAACAATGGCCTCCTACGCACAATACACACCCTGGGCATCGACTGAAAAACGCTCAAGTAGAAAACGCTCCTGAGGTTTTTCGGACGCGGTTTTGGGTATTATGTCCACGAGCTGCAGATAACTGGGCACGAAGTTCGCTTCAAGTTTTTCCCGGCAGACAGCGAAAATATCTGCAGCCGAAAACTGGACTGCATCCGAGGCTACGATAGCCGCAACCACATCCTTCTCACCGGGCACACCATTGGTACTGGGTATGCCATAGACATACACGTCGTTTACCGCAGGATGCTCCGCAATCACTTTCTCCACAAAGCCCGGGTTGATAAAATCACCGTTGCGACGAATTCCGCCGCCGGCCCGATAGTCAAAGAACAGCCATCCTTCGGAGTCGGCATGTACGATGTCGCCGGTACGGAACCAGCCCCCCTCAGTTTTCGCAACGGAGGCCTCCGGCTTGTTAAGGTAACTCACCGAAACCGTTTGGCCGGAACTGTGCTGCCAGATCAATTCACCCATTTGCCCCGGCGCGCAGTCATCACCCGACTCATCGACAATACGACTGACGTGCAACAGGGTGTTGTTGATATTACCGAAGCTACCAACGGGGCCACTGCCATCATTCCAGAACAGCCCGCCTTCTGCCGTGCCGTACACCTCAAACAGTGTTACATCAAAGCGGCGTGCAAAGTCTGCCCAGATTGCGCTTGGCATGCCTGCGCTGACCACCAGGCGCACAGGGTTATCCGCATCGTCGGGTTTTTCTGAATCGCTGTATATGGCAGTGGTCATCCCACCCAGTAAGGTAAATACAGTACAGTTGTACTCGGCAATGGTGTCCCACATACGTGATTTGGTGAACTTGCGACTAAAAACCGCTGGTACAACCGCCCCAAGTGCCGCTCCCAATGTAAATGCCTGGGCATTGCCATGTGTGAGGGACAGTCCACTATAGAGAACGTCATCAGGCTGTATACCCATAACAGTAGGCAGGGCACCGGCCACGGTGAGAAGTTCTGCGTTGTACTTCTGGATGCCTTTGGGATCTCCTGTGGTACCCGAGGTGTAAAGCACTTGCAGTGGCGACATGCTATTCACCGCTGGATCCCCTGCACTCGCATCCAGGGTCATGACCTCGGCGTCATATTGTTCACCCAGGCAAAGCAACCATTCAATCGGTGTGTCCTGGCGAACTTGCTCTACGTTGCCACTGTTGTAATCAGCGCAGAGCACGCCCCTGCACTGGGAGTCACCTAGAACAAAAGCAAGTTTCTGGCCACGGGTTCGCGGATCAATTGGCACCATGACGGCACCCATCAGGCTAGCAGCGGTGAGCGCCTCAACAATCTCCGGGTGATTAGCAAGTAGTACACCAAAGCGATCGCCAGATTTCAGGCCCCGCGCTTTGAGGTAGCTAACCAGTCGACCCGCATTTTCAAGAAGTTGGTCAAAGGTGCGAGTTTCCACAGTACCATTCGCTTCATCGACGAAGGTCAGTATTTGAAAGTCACCCTGTTCGCGCGCGCGTTGCTGTATTAGTTGCGCAAATGTTTCAGCGGCCGTGCCAGTCATCAGCTCAATTCCTCTCGCTGCAGCAATGTCACTACGGTGGCAGCCGTATCTGTCTTTAGACTGCCACCAGCATTGTGTGCCAGTCCCAATCGAGCATTTTCCACCTGTCGCTCACCGGCCCTGCCCTGTAACTGCAGTGTCAGCTCACAAATTTGGGCGGTGCCGGTAGCCCCTACCGGGTGCCCCTTACGCAAGAGCCCGCCCGAGGTATTGACCGGCTGTGCGCCACCCAGGGTGCTGGCGCCACTTTCCACGTGGGCACCACCTTCTCCCGGCTCACACAGGCCCAGGTATTCATAGGCCTGTATTTCTGAGGGAGCAGAGGCATCGTGAAGTTCAACACAGCTGATGTCACCGGGATCGATCCCAGCTTCTTCGTAAACAGATTCTGCACAGTATGAACCCAGGTTCGGCTCGTTAGCCCCATGATCCCATCCCGAACCAAGCACCGAGCTCACCACGCGTACCGGCTTGGACAAACCCATCTGGCGCGCCTTGCGTTCGCTGACAACTACCACTGCGGCCGCCCCGTCACCGATAGGCGAACACATGGGCAGTGTCAACGGCTCAACAATACCCCGGGCAGCCAATACGTCCTCCACCGACAACACATCGCGGTACTGGGCATTGGGGTTGAGGCTGCCATGGAGACTGTTCTTGGCGCTGACTGCAGCAAACTGCGCTGCTGTAGTACCGTATTTTTGCATGTGGTAACGGGCGCTTACTGCATAGATATCCATGAACGCTGAACGTTTGTCCGCCCCCTCGGCGCTGGGTGCCTCTACACCCAGGTCATCACATATTCCTTGCAACAGGCCTTGCAAGCCCAACTCGGATTCGACATCGACAGCGCCAGAAAAAGCGGCAAACGTGCGCCTTTTATCCTCGTGGAACAGCTTTTCGTAGCCGCACACCAGCGCGACATCGTAGTACCCTGCCGACACCATGGCACAGGCCTGGTTGAAGGCAGAAGACGCGGATGCGCAGGCGTTTTCGATATTCAGTACGGGAATCTGCCCTATTCCCAGTTCGCGCAAGGCGACCTGCCCGCCAATCATGCCCTGGCCTACAATCAAACCACCGGCCGCATTAGCCATGTAAGCCGCTTGCATATCGCCTGCGCCCATACCGGCATCCTGCAGCGCCAGTGTGATGGCATCTCCTGCCAGTTGCTTCAACGGTGTCTGCATGTGATTGCCAAACTTGGTCATTCCGATGCCCGCGATATACGCATTCATACGCATGATTTATCCCTCGATGACGTCGACGAAGTGCTGTTTTGTTAGCATTTCCAGCAGCTCCCGGTGACCGAATGCACTGGCCGCCGAGGCGAAGCCTACCGCTCTAGGGGCACCTGCAAGCAAATGTTCACAGCCGTGGGCGATGAATTCGCCGGTAATAACATAGGGCGAGTGGAAGTTCAGTGTGCAGAAGTTTTTCTCTTTTGAGCCAGTACCGTTACAGTGGATAGTACCGCGCTGCAGCAGTGGGTCTTCTTTGGCCGGCTCGTCCTGCACGATAGTGCCCGCTGTGGCGATAGCCATTTCCTCTCGCGCCTGCTCATCACCGGCAGCCCCTTCGATAATTTGCGCAACTCCGCCAATGATCATTTCCATCATGTCGTTATCGTCCGCACACTGGTATACGATACAATTGCGAACCCTGTCGTCACTCTGGTACCAGATGGGTTCCGCCGCACCGCCCCAGGACGAAGCCTTGAAGACCTTGGCGTATCCAGGTATCACAACGTCCCAGGTGCGACCCAGCGCCCAGGGCATAAGCTCATTGTTGCCCAGATAGTAGTGAGGCGCCGCCAGCATGCGCATAAACGACTGACTGGATGCGATGGAAGGCGCGCCCTGTGCACTGACATACGAAAGGTCCAGTGAGTCGATGGCAGAATTCTCCAAAGTAACCTCAGCTGCCAGCGCACCCATAGTCCACATATAGGAGCAGGCCGGAGACAGCAGTAAACCTTTTTCTGCATAGGCATCGCCATAATTTTCACGCATCGCAATCATGAAATCCTGCTCACCGGTGGTGTCCAGGTAGTGGCAATTGGCAGCCAACGCTGATTTAACGACAGTCTCGCCCATTTGCATAAAGGGCCCGGTCACATTAACAACGACCTTTGCCTCGCTAAACAGAGCGGTAAGCGCCTCCTCATCGTGGCTGACGGTGGCTATTGCAGCGTCTACTTTACCGGTACCCGTACGCTCGGCGACGATCTCGAGTGCTGCAGCCATCTTTTGCGCATTTCGGCCTGCTCCGGTGAACGGAATGCCGCGGTTATGCAGAGACTCTGCAATCAATTTTCCTGTGTACCCACTTAACCCATAGATGACGATATCTGATTGCTTCATTGAGTAATTCTCCTAAATAAGTTGGACAGTCAACTGCTTAATGCGTGATCCAACTGGGTGGTTGGCTCTTGATACACAGGATAATGACAGGCTTAATAGGGTTGAATATGGCATGTGGCCGAATGCTGCTGATTTCTGGCACACGGTCTACGTAATGGAAGGATAGGACCTGAATGACGAGCAAGGAATGGCGACGGGGTCAGGGAGACCAGCCCTGCTTTTCACTGGTACTTCAGGCCGCCCATCGAATCGCCCCCGAATATGGCATTTCCAGCGAAGCGTTGTTTCGCGGTACCGGTCTGGACGAATCTGTTCTTGAAGATCCCTACACCGTTATTGGACGACACCAGGCTCTTGCCTATTTCCAGAATCTGGCAACAGCTGGGCCGCCGGGAATCGGACTTGATGTGGGTCTTGCCACAACTCTGAATGAAAGAGGCTCGAGCGGCCACCTGTTGCTTGCCGTCGACACTATAGATAGCGCAATCCAGTTAGCGCATCAATTCTACGACCTTGCGTATCTGCATGTGGGGTGGAACTATCGTCAGGAGGGCAAGCTATTCTGTCATCGTTTCACGGAAGACCACCCGCTGGGCGAAGCCCGGCAGTTTTGTATGGACAGGGCCCTGGCTATTATGCAGCTCGGCGCTACGTATTTTACCGGCGGTGAACTGAAACCCGTCCTGCTCACACTGGATGGCCCCCGGCCCTCATACGCGACTCGCTACGATGACTTGTTCCAGTGTCAGGTAAAGTTCTCTCAGGAGGCAACCGAGCTCCAGTATCCCAGTGAAGCGTTGGGTCACCGGGTCACCAGCCACGACCAGCAGGTTCTCGATGTCATGAAGAGCCTGTGCCAGACCCTGTTGGAGAAGTTGCATGGCCGCCAGGACTTTGTCTCGGAGGTTCGCCGGGCGATCCACCTGAAACCCGACAGTTTCCCGAATATTGACCAGGTGGCGGAGCGCCTTGGTTGTGCACCCCGAACCCTGCGCAGGAGGTTGCAGCAGGAAGAGGAGAGTTTCCAGAAAATTCTGGATGAAGAACGCAGCGCTGTGGCCAGCGACTACCTGAGAAACGGCACCCTTTCCATACAGCAGGTCGCCGAGCGCTGTGGTTTCAACGACCCCCAGAATTTCTCCCAGGCCTTTCGGCGATGGACCGGGCAATCGCCAAGCGAATTTCGCAAAGACACGAGCCAGGACCTTTGACTCTTCACGCAGTGTAACCGGAACATAAAAAAGGCCGGGAGCTCTCGCCACCGGCCAAGGTGTTTAATCGCTCGACTCGTATCGAGCGATCAAACCAGAGGTTTCAAAAACGATACATTGCCTGGATGGCTATAGTCCGTGGGCGCTCCATATAGGTGGTATAGGAAGGCGTACCCAAAACATTAGACAGTGGCGTATCCGTCGAAAAAGAAGAAATATCCTCATCCGTCAGGTTTTTTCCAATCAGCGCCAGGCTCCAGCTTTCGGTTTCCAAGGCCAGTCGTGCATTCACCCGGGTAACACTGTCCTGGATGATGTTATCGTCCAAGGTCACGTTCACGTACTGTTCATCAGTGTAGAGCAAGTCCAGATTACCGCGAAAATCTATGTTATCGGTAAGTCCTGTCACGTACTCAAGGGAGGCGTTAGCGGTCCACTCCGGCGAAAAGATATTCGGCTTGCCACTGTAGTCACAAGTAGCATCCGTGGGCAGGCGCAATCCTGCATTACAGGTGCCATCGTACTCATCAAACTGGAAATCGAGATAAGCACCCGCGAAGGTCATGGTAAGCCCCTCGGTAATCAACCAGCGCCCGTCAACCTCAATGCCCTGAGACGTCGCTTCGGCAGCGTTACCCACCAGAAAACCGACCTGGCCATTGAACTGACTGACCTGCAAGTCTTCATACTTGCTGTAGAAAATTGCAGTATTGATCTCGAGGCGCCCGTCGGCAAGACGACTCTTACTGCCGAGTTCCCAAGCCAGGACACTCTCGTCTTCGAACTCAAATTCGTCTTTCGGCGCCCTGTCGCCGCGGGCGTCAAAACCACCTGCCTTGGCACCGGAAGAGACCGAGCCGTAGAGCATGGTGTTATCGGATACGTCCCACTCGAGGATCGCTGTAGGCGTTATAAAGTCCTCGCTCCGATTAGCGTCTAATCGGTGAATGGGGAAAGCACCACCTGTGGCCTCGCCCAGGTTGGCGTAGTCAATACCGAATACTACGCTGGTAGTAATGGCCTGTAGAATGTCCAGTTCGCCTGTGCTGGTGCGATAGGCATTCATCTCCCGGTGGCCGTTTTTTTCCTCATAGGTGTAGCGTGCACCAACTGTCAGGCGCATAGCATCGGTCAAGCTCCAGGTTCCCTGGGCAAATCCTGCGTAGAGTTCACTGTCGCTTTCAAGATCGCGCTGGCTGTTCAAGCCGGCTATCGCACCAGCCCCCGGGCTAACCACGTCCAAAGCTGCCCAAAATCCTCCCTCGGGGATAAACGTTTGGGCACTGTACTCCAGATCCCAGTTCTGGTAATAAACACCCGCTATCCAGTCGAAGGACCCTTCCCCTGAAGAAACCAGACGTATTTCCTGACTGAACTGATTGTATTCTTCATTGTTCTCAGAGTAGCCCAACACGTCAAAGCCTGAACCGTCCAGGTCGGCTTCATCTTCCAGTTCATAATCCAGGTAGGCCGTGACACTGGTCAATGTAAAGTCCTTAGCTTCCCAGTCCACCGTCAGAGTGACATTGTTGGTCTCTGTGTTACTGAACTCGTCGTGGTTTGTATTACGTTTGTAGTTCTGCGTGCCGTCATCACTGCCGAATTCCTGCCCGGTAAAGGCGCCCAATAATGCACCTGCCTCAGCGTAGTTCATGCCGAAGAATGGGCTGGCCGGGTCGTTATTGGGGTAAGAGAAGCTCAGTTCGTCGGTACGACCCTCGAAATCGAACTCGGAGCGCTCCACTTTCAATACCGCTTCAAGGGTATCGGACACATCCCAGGCCAATGTGCCTCGAATCGTCGTTTCTTCCCGGCCCATATCGTCATCACCGGTCAGATTGTTTTCGAAGTAGCCGTCCTCCTCCAAATACCGAAACGCCAAGCGACCACGCACATCGTCGGTGATGCCGCCAGAAAGAACCACGTTGGTTTCGGTGGTGCCATACTCAGGCTCGTGCTCCAGCATGAAGCTGCCTTCAAATTCATCCGTGGGCTTTTGGCTAACGAGTGAAAGGGCGCCGCCTATACTGTTCTTGCCGAACAGCACATTCTGCGGGCCACGCAGCACTTCCACCCGTGCCAGGTCCATAAAAGGAGCCCGGGCCAAGGGCGACCGACCCAGAGCTACATCGTCCACATACTGTACGACGGACTGTTCAAAGCCCGCGTTAATGCCGGAGCTGATGCCGCGAATTGACAGAAAGCTGCCGATAGACGTTTCTGACTTCTGAAAATTCGGTACATAGGCTGTCAGGTCGCCGAGGTTCTTGATCCCGGCTTCCATCATCTTGTCACCGGATACCGCACTGACAGACAGAGGTACATCCATTAATGACTCCGCACGTTTCTGCGCTGTGACGATGACTTCTTCAAGCATCTGGCTGTAGGCAGTCCCCGGAATGGCTGCTATGGCCAAGGCGATGGCGGCAGGCAGGCGACGAATCGATGTCGAACAGTTACTTTTTATAATCATGACGGCTCCTATGTAGTGAGATATTTCACTGGTAGTTAGGAGCGATATTCTATGGTGTGGGTACAACATCCGTCAGATGAAATGGGGACAGATTTGTATGAACTTCGGTCTGTGTCGGTACAACTGCTACCTTTTACCAATGCCTGACGCTCAACGTCAGGCATTTTTATGATTCTAATATAATGAACCACCCCCACCTCGCTGCTAACGCGGCAGGAGTCTTCAGACTATGCTTTAGACTGAAGGTGCTGAATTGCACTGAATCAATATTTAATGCAATTTAACATCATGGCATTGTACTGGATCTTCAACAGCCCCTTGTCCATGTAGACCGTGAACCCTAAAGAACCGTCTTCATTTCACCTTGACTGGTGCTGGTAATTTGTATGCTTCCAATTGTTCTAATTTTGGCTCATATATCCGCATTACAAAGTTCCAGCCTTCGGTGATAGGTAAGTTGTTTTTAGCATCGACACCACACTCACCAAAGTTAGCATCAAAACTTCCATCTTCATTAAAAGTGATGTTGTTTTTGTTCAAAATTGCTTTTTCATCAAACATCCAGCCATCAGCATCATACATAGTAATTGAGAAGAAGCCGGGGGCATTAAATGGTGGCTTCTCGTAATGGGCCTGGTAGCAACCGGTGCCATCTTCTTGAGCGTATGCTATATATCGGGCATTAGCATCGGGTAATAAGCCCCAACCGACAGCTGTGCCTACTAGGTGCAAATATTCATCAACTGTGCCACGAGCTCCCTGCATATTATTTTGCGAGTCCATTGCTAATGCTTCATTTGCAAGCTCAACTCTAAGCTTCACTAATTGATCCATATCATAATTAGGCAACGTAAAGACTTTGTCTCCTTTAATGTCTAACTTTACGGCATGTTGTAAGGCGACTACTTTTTCACCATCAGCAGGATCAGTCAGATCAATTTCTGTACGTATGGTTACCGCAACAAAATCGCTGTCCATATCGCTTTTAATCTGGTACGTACCCGCACCAATAAAAACGTCATTAACATAGTGATCATTTTGCACGACCATTACCGTTTGATAACGGCCATCAGTTTCCGGCAGAGTTATGGTTGCACCTTTTGACACATCAACAATAGCACCACTGTAAATCGTATCCTGATTCATGCGTACAACCGTTTGATTACTTAAATCAAACGGTTGTACCGGAAGGTGAGCAAATTTATTCGCGCCACCGATTTTAATAGTATTACTAAAAGTGAGATCTGATTCTGCTCTCTTATAGTTTTCACGTGTTACGGGGATCGTATCAGTTTCATCTGTGATAGATTCTACCTTTGCTGTGGAACACCCAGTAATCATTAAACTACTGACGACTAATATAGGTGTGATGATTTTATGTGATAGCTTGCTTGAAATACTCATTTTTGTTTTCCTTTTTGTGAACTCATTTCTGTTTTCCTTAACCTTTGAAACAAAGATGCCCAGTACTTTTTACTTGTGTATGAACGGCCAATTATTACGTAATTATTTATTCGCGGGCCATGGTGCTGAGCTTGGATATTCCAGCAATGCATCAGCTTCGGCTTTACAGTCGCGCACGGGCTTTAAGCCCTTATCTCGAACTGCCTTAAGTTCAATTTTTGACGCATCTATTGCTGCGATAAATTCTGCATTCGAATGCAGCATAGCAACCGCGCCAGCGCCTGTTGTACGCCCCATCAAAACATCGCTTTGCCAGTGTACATTACAGATAGTCCTACTTTGACCAAACGCCCAACCTCTTGCAAGAATCGCATCGGTCTGCTCGGGAGAAATTTCAGAAAGAATCAATGCCCAGGCCCAACCAATCGCAGTATGACCTGAAGGATAAGAGCCATCACTTCTTAGCGCTTCTTCGTCAGCTGGGCTACAGATCGGCTTGTTATTCAGAACGAACGGGCGAGTTCTGTTGTAATGATTTTTTGCTGAATAACTAGAAAGCCCAGCATCCGCTACGGTACGCCGAAGCAGCCTGTATAAATTCGGCGTTTCTTCTTCAGAAATAGGGGCATTTAAAACACACGAGAAAGTGCCAGCCGCGGCGGGGAAACTCAAGTCCGCATCTTGCGCTGCCAAGTCCCAGCGTGATGTACCTTGCAAAGCTAAGCTCTGAGAACTTACGTCTTTATCAAGTGCAAAAGCCGTAGAGCCATCCGTGGGGGGAGAAGGTATTAAGGCCAAGCTATCAGGAAGTGCCTTGACCGGTAAATATCCCTGTAAAATACCAGGACGTATTTCAGGTACAGGCTCAAGTTTTTTTGGTGCATCAAGACTTGAACAACCAGCTAGCAATGTAATACCCACCAAACCCAAAATACTTTTGGCCGTGGTAATTCTTTTGCTTTTCATAGAATCGTCCTTTTTTACTCTAATAATCCTAAATATGCCAAGCTCAGTACTCATGTCCGCCCACCCAATAAAACTATAATAAAAAGCCAAAGAACAACCTAAAAATCAGATTATTCTCTAGCCTTGTAAACGATCGTAAATATCAATGTGTCGCACTGGCGACTAGAATCCGCGTATTGATTCCTTCAAGCTAAATTTCTTTTTCAGAAGCTACCGCCCAGAGCGAGATGCATATCGATTCGTGTGGCAAGCCGCTCGTTCTGAATGCGGATTAGCGCCGATCTGGCAGCCAATACCCGGGCCTGGATCTGCAGGACACCAAGTATTTCGATGCGCCCTACGTCGTACTGTTTGCGGGCGAGCTGATACGCATTCTGGTTGTCCTCGACGACCTTCTCCAGCAACAGTTGCCGCCTTGCGAAAGTCCGTTCGTTAGCGAGAGTATTCTCGACTTCTCCAAAAGCGGTCAACACCGACTGGCCATAGGCGGCGATTGCCGCGTTCTGATCTGCTGTAGCAACGTCTAGCTGGCCCTCCAGAGCGCCACCCGTATACAGCGGCGCGACGATTCCTGCCGTCAGCTGGCTGATGAAATCGGTCAGCGATGTATAACCGGCGGACGCGTTGAGATTGAAACTCGGCAACTTGGCCAGACGGGCTTCTTCTTGCAGGAAGAAAGCCGCCCTCACTCGTGCCTCGGCAGCCTGCAAGTCTGGACGCCGTGCGATCAGATCAGCGGGTACCCCAATCGAAATTGCAGGGGGCAACGGCAATTGTTCAGCAGCCGTTTCGATATCGGCCGCCGGGTAACGGCCAAGCAAGACCTCGAGGCCGCGCAGAATCGATTCTCTCGCGGCAGTTGCCTGTAGTACCGAATCTTCGGCAGACGAAAGGTCAGCGCCCGTGAGATAGACGTCCTGCATAGAGACCTGGCCGACCCGTTCCTTTGTCGTCACGATCTCCAGGATTTCCGTGAATATCTCTACACTCTCCTGGGAAAGGGCCAGTTGCTGCGTGATCTCGGTTGCCAGGAACCAGGTCTTGGCGGTCGTCGCAGCGATAGACTGGCGAGCAAATTCAAAATCCGCAGTTGTAGCGGCAAGGCCGGCTTCACCCGCGGCGGCACGCTGGCGCAATTTTCCCCAGACATCAGCTTCCCAGCTGATCGTCAACGCAGCGTTGTAGGAATTACCTTCCAGAATGCTTGCGTCAGACCAGGTTTCGCTACTACCACCGCCAAGACCAACCATTGGCTTCAACGATGCGCCCGCGAGGCGGGCTAGCCCGGCGGCACGATCAACTTGGGTGGCGGCAAGGCGCAGGTTGAGGTTATTGGAAATAGCCTCATCGACGAGCGCGTTGAGCCTGTCATCGCCAAACGTCGCGATCCAGTCGTCGTCGACCTCGCCGCTGTCTGCGGCATTGGCCTGAAACTCAACCGGCACGTCGGTGGTCGTCGGTAATACCTGACCGAGTGTTTCATCGGCAGAGGGAGGTGGTGTTGTGGCACATGCGGTCAGCAACGCCAAGCCCGCGATGGAACAGATTCTGATTTTCATAGGTCGCACTCCCGACTAGACCGGCACAATGTAGGCAAGCCAGGCATCCATGCGCATCATGACCCGGCGGATCATGTAGCTGACCTCAAACTCGCCGGTATAGATCGCTGCAACACCCGCAGCGCCTGTTTCCAGCGAACTCGAAACCTCAGGATCGTCAAGAACAATGCGCACAAAGAACGGCGCGGGCAGGATCTCGCCCGGTACCGGCAATACACCACCAGGTGCCATCTGGCCGGTCGCCAGGTCCGTCACTACGTGTTCCACCGTGGCTTTGAATATCTCGCCTGGACGGGTCTTCAATACGATCTCTACCTCTTGGCCTGGAGCGACATGTCGCAGGTTGATCTGGTGAATCTGGGCAACAAGGATCGCGTTCGAATCGTCCACAAACGCCAACGCCTGGGCGAGCGGTAGCGCTACCACCATGGAGCCCTCACGAAGCGCGACAGATGTCACGTGTCCGTCCGTTGGCGCAAACACCTCGGTATTATCGAGATTGAATTGCGCGCCATCCAATTGTGCTTCGAGGCTCTTCACCTGGGTTTCCGCGGCTTCCACTTCGTAGATACTGCCCGCCCGTTGTTGCTGTAATTCTGTAGATTGATCCAGCCTGCGCTTGGCGAGAAACAATTGTGCTTCCACGGCCGCAACCGCAGCTTTGTAGGGGCGATCATCGATGCGGAACAAAAGGTCCCCCTTCTTGATCGGCGTGTAAGCCTCCACTGCAACCTCCGTAACCTGGCCAGCAACAAGGGGCACAATCTGCACAACGTGCTTACCTACAACCACAGGGCCCGACGGAGCAGTGAACTGCATGGGAACAAAAATACCGAGCATGAGCAGTAAACTGAACAGCAGTGGCGAGGTCTTGGTAAACGTGTTCAGCGGCACAAGCTTGGTCTTGATCAAAATGACCAGAATCGCGATATATATAAGCGTCAGAAAGAGAATCATTCGGTAGCCCCTTTTGGTGCATTCACGGTATAGGCCCAGATGAGTGCGGCCATCCAGACGACACCTGTAACGATGCCTAGCCATCCGGCAACGCGAATGGCGTCAGCTTGTGGGTGCCCGCGCTGCACAGCTATCTTGCCTGGCAGCATTGCGAGCCACACAACGAGCCCCAACATGGTCACGATCAGTGTTAACAACACGAAAAGTGCGAAATATCCTAGTCCACCCATAAAGTCATTCTCCTAATCAAGGCGTATATGATTCATCACTGTTTGCTTTAAAGGCATTAGCTTCTGCAACCGGGGAATATCCTGTGCAAGCAAATTTCACTTCACTCTTTTTACGTCCCCAGGTAACCAGCTTCGGTCAAAGAAAGTTTCACCGGGCCCGTATAAGCGCAGGTAGGTAAACCAGCCCTCTCCCGGACGCGTCTGCACCCAGTTCAGCTTGTTAACGCCCTCGGGTAATGTGGGCGAGAAGTGGAGGTCAAAAGATCCATCGCTGCTGGCTACCGCACCGTGAACATCACCAACCAAAGGCCTGCCCAGTTCGTTCTGTACCTGTGAACGAGTTTCATTGTCGTAAACTGTTAGAGACCAGAACATTGAAGCAGGAACATCTTTGGGCAGATTTACAGTGTAATGTTTTTCACCGCTTAGCCACTCGCCCTCGCCATCCTGATAAGCGCCTATGTAGATTGAACCCTGACCCGGAGCTTGCAGCACCATGGCATTTGCTGTGCCTATGGCTTCATAGGTGAACCGGGTGCGCTCATCAATCACCAGATAATCGTCGGTGCGGAACCAGGGGTTGTCCAGCACAAAAAGCCACTTCCACTGTCGTTTCCCGGGAACAAGGTACAGCTGTTCTTTTGGAGAGCGAGATTGCCAACCAACAGTCTTCGCCATCGCTACACCTACAACAGCCGCTTCAGCCAGGATTTCCTGCATGCGCTCATCCGGTTTAAACTCACGCCCATGCGCAATGCCGAGTGTTTCCAGTGCTCCCAGCATCGCCATATCCTGTTCACGTGGCGGGTTCAGGTTGATATAACGCGCCAGCAACTCGAAGTACTCGGGACCCTTGGGAATCAGCGTGTCGTGTTTTTCGCCAGTAATATCTATAAATTTAGTTTCCGGCGGATTGCCCGCTTGTGACAGGGGATATTGCTTCCACTGGCGCATCTGCTCGGCCAGTTGCGGCCAATCATCACGTGACTGGCCTACCGCACGTACGTAAAAAACCACGAAGTTGGTGTCCGCTTCCACTACATGGTAGTGCGCCTTCGGCAGGGGACCATCATAGTTCGGGGGCAAGACCAGAAAACGACCCCCGCGGTTCTGCTCGGCTGAGAATGGCCCACCCAAATCGGTAAGCGGCTCCTGCCACAAATTATTCATGGTGCCCAACAAGCCTGCCGGCAGTTCCACCACCACGGGACCGTCCCGCAAGTCCAGCACGCCAGAGAGATACACTGTGTCCTGGTTACCTGTGAGTATCAGCTGTTGCTGCTCAGCCGAATTCGGTTGAATAACCACTGTATGATTATTGGCGCCCTTACCCAACGTCGCCTCCACTATCGCGGCATAGGAGACGAAAGGCATAGCCCAGAGGTAGGATTGCACTGCCCGCTGGAAATCCAGTTCGTCGTAGAGTTTTTCCACCGTCGCTTCGGTGGGATAACCACTGGAGAACTCGAGTTCACCTATGCGGCTGTCAACCACACTATTTGACCAGGCCGCGCTTGAAACTGTCAGCATAAACAGCAGTAGTATTTTACTGGGGTTTACCAAGGCCGATAATAGCTGCCTAATGTAACGAGTGTTGTGTTGCATGAGTGTCCTCTACTTGTTGTCTTGCTGGTGTCAATTGAGGGTAACTAATCCAAAAGCTCAAAATCACCTGGCTGCCATGTCTTGTCGAACCATGGGCCCAATGGGCC
>JADGEN010000057.1:3282-19607 GCA_016744355.1 Halieaceae bacterium | reverse complement strand
CCTCTAAGCTATCGTCAAGCTTTATTTCAGGTGTTACCGCCCCGGTACACACATCCGGAGGTGCAGGTCTCACGAATTTCGATACCCGATAGAAGGGGGAGGTCGGGCTTTAGTTTTGTCCAGATCCAGCGCGCGATATTTTCGCTGGTTGGGTTTTCGAGTCCGGGAATGTCATTCAGGTAATAGTGGTCGAGTTGGTCGTAGATTGGTTTGAAGCTCGCCTTGAGCTCGGAAAAGTCCATTACCCAACCCGCGGGTTCCACCACATCGCCTGATACTAAAATGCGTACCTGGAATGAATGTCCGTGTAGTCTGGCACACTTGTGCCCCTGGGGAACATTGGGTAGCAGGTGGGCTGCTTCGAAGTGAAATTCCTTGTAGATTTCCATGTGCTGTAGCTCTTTTGGTTTGGTCCGATTTTACTACTAAAATCAATAGCTTTTCATCAAACGCTTTTTTTTAAGTTTTTTCTGCTGGATGGTTTGACAGCTAAGATTATATCTCTATAATGCGCGTTCTCGGTTCGGGGGTGATTAGCTCAGCTGGGAGAGCATCTGCCTTACAAGCAGAGGGTCGGCGGTTCGATCCCGTCATCACCCACCACTTTTCTCAAATAGAAAAGTATCGAGTATTGCTACCGTGGACCGGTAGTTCAGTTGGTTAGAATGCCGGCCTGTCACGCCGGAGGTCGCGAGTTCGAGTCTCGTCCGGTCCGCCATATCCAAACCCCAAGTAGTCTATCTACTTGGGGTTTTTTATTTTTGGGAATCATAACCCATACTCCAGTCCAGGCTAGGCCGTTCTGGGCCAATCTTCAGCTCAGGTCACCAGCGTTATTCCGCTTTCGATTCTCCGCAGTCAGTCTAATTTGTGAAATGCTTTTAGAAAATCATTTTTGTTATCGGTAAACTTGATGTGCCCTTTAGCGTTTAGTCTCTCGCGATTCGTGGAGAATGCATGCGCAACATAGCCCCAGTTTGAATTCCTGGCAAAATAGATAACCACATTCACATGACTCCCTTTCCATTTGTTGTCAACCCACTGATCTTCCGAAGCAGCATCGACCGTCTTAATTTGAATTCTGTGGTAGTTGGGGCCATCGGAAATCAGAATGTCCGTAGAATGGCCATTATCCAGAACTGGTGTGAAAACTTGCCAGCCATCCTGCATCAGCCAGCCTACCACCTTCATTTCATAGGAAGTGTTTATGAGCGTCTTCAGCGTTCCGTCTTTGGTAGCGGTTAGTTTGCGGGGCATCAAATATCCTCATGAATGAAGTCAAAGACTGCATTAAATCAAAAAATGCCTACCGAAGCACACGCCGATTTTATTTTCGACCTTTGGCGACCCGCTGATTCTGGAACAGTCTGATCGCGAGGCATTACGGGCGCTTTCGACTCGTAACAGACATTAGGCTAGACTCTAACGGGGGTTTTCTGCTGACTTAAAGCAGCTTAAGGCGTTATACGGTGAAATTTCTCCACTCTTTCACACGACCGGTGTTTGGCACCTTGGAGGATCTATGACCTATCGATTATTTAGCTGGGAACACAGTTACTTTTCTGGCAAGGCGCGTGCACACCTTCGCTACAAGGAGCGCATGGGAGATTTGGGTGAAGGCTACGAGGATATTCTCGCGACACCTGAATTAACGGAAGGCTTGTTGGCACCGGCCACCGGTTCGATCGCCATTCCACAATTGCTGTCCAGCGATGGCAGCTGGGTGCAGGATTCCAGTGATATTATTGATTTCATTGAGGCGAGCCACAAAAAAGTGCCAGTAATCCCCAATGCTGTGGAAGCGCCGCGCCAGACGCTGGCTTCTTATCTGGTAGAGCTACTTGCTGACGAGTGGATGGTGGTGCCTGCATTTTGGGAGCGCTGGCACTACAGCTTACCGGGCATTGAACCCAATCACGCACATTATAATGCCATGCAGTGGGGCTCAATGATTGCACCGGCTGCGCCTGGAAAAGACCGATTAGCCGCCGGGGAATATATCTTCGAGGAGTTATTCGCAATCTCACAGGCTCGCACCAATCCGCAGGGTGTGTACGCGGGACTCGTCCATCTTGGCTGTAATAAAGAAACCGAGCAGGCCTGGTGGGCTTCGATGGAGAACATTTTCACACTGCTTGACACACACTTTGGCGCGCACGACTTCCTATTAGGGGGGAGGCCTTCATTGGGTGACTTTGGGTTGTTCGGGCCCTTGTATGCACATATCTACCGTGATGCCACATCTGGCTTTATGTTGCGTACGCAGCACCCCATTGTTTCTGAATGGGTTGAGCGGACCAATGGCGACAACCTCACCGCCCGGACCTATGGCCAGCAACTCTATTCCCTTGGGCCGGACGGTGAGTTAATAGGGCGGCCCGCAACCAGTGACGGCGGGCAGTGGTTAACGAATGATCAGGTGCCACCTAGCCTCGATGCCCTCATTGCTGTTTTTTTCGAAGAGATGTGGCCGGTGCTAACTAGCACCATGGAAAAAACGGCTGCTTTCATCGCCAGCCCCGCCCATAAACTGGGCGACGAGCTACCGGGCAAGACGTTTACGGCAGACCCGCCCTGGATCGATCACCAGACTGGCGACGGCGCGCTCACTCACGATTTTAAGATCGGAGGAGTTCAAGCGCGCCGAATGGTGATTCCCTACCACTTGTGGATGTTGCAGCGTCTTAACGGTGTGCTGGAGGAGGCGACAGCCACCGAGACTGGTCGCGAGTGCGTGACTAAGTGGCTACAGCAGTTTCCCAGGGGCGAAGAACTGATGGAGTTGAGAGATCGCCTTTCGGGATGCCACGTGCGCAAAGAAGGCGCCCGCTTGTTTTCTATCGGCTGATTTTACCCCGAGGTGAAGAGTCACCAGAATGTATAGAGGTTCAATGGTTTCATAGATGAACACTGACTTCGTTGCTCCCATGGACACATGAGAAACGCCGGCGTATACCAAGGCAAGGCAGCAAGGACGCTTCGCGGCGGGACGCCGTAACGGGAGCCCCCGCTGGAAGCGCAGAGCGGTATAAGCCCTGAGTTGATTTGGCAGAACCTGAAACATGTACTAGTCTGGGGATTAACGTCTGAAAGGCCTGAGGTAGATATGTTAAATCGCAGATTTATAGCATTCTTATTCACCTGTTTGTGCCTGTCGGCATCAAGTAAAGGGCTTTCTGTCGAAGCCTCTGCCTACTGTCCGCCCTTTTATTGTGAAGATATCCCTCTTGCTCTTGAGTTGAAAGATCAGAAAAAGAGAGCTGCAGAGCTATTGGGTTTACCCAAACGGCTTTCTAAATTGTTTGATGCTCTGGGTAATTGTCAGGGGTGTATACAGACGGCCCCTTCCTGGCCTCATCTGGTGGTTGTCTATGATGGAGAAGGCCTGTCAGAGCACTACGGCAGGGAACTGGCCTCATACACCACTAGCCGCCCCTGGAGTGCCAGTGGGGAATACAAGGCGCGTCAGGACCAGGTGGCAGGGTTGGTTCGTGAATTTCACATAACCTTGGGTTCCAAGCCTTGTAAGTGTTGTACTGCCAAATCGAATAAAGAGTACCGGGAGTGGCAATTATCTGAAAGTGATGGTGTTCTGGGTAATGACCCGCTTTGGAATAGCAAGCTTCGCACCTATGCGTCTCAAACTATTTCATTTACCAGTGTCCCAACTACAGCAACAATTCCTGATGACCTTGAAAGCATCGCACCAATTTATCAGCGTAGCGCGCCTGTGCCAGGCAAGCTTGCGGACTTTATGCTTAGTTCGGGTGTCAGGGTTATCCAGGTACTGTGTGAAAAATGCCAGGGCCTGGCTGACAGCTACAATAAAGTAGGGCAACAAATTAATGCACAAACTACCGGCTTAAGCGCGGTTAAACGAGACCTTGCTTATCAGAACGATATGATAGATTACTCGCTCAGTCGGATTGATGCCTACGCGCAATTAGCAAATAGCTCCAACGTTAGAAAGAAAATTAGTAGTTATGAGAAGAGTTTAAGGAAAGCACAATCTGAACTCGCCAAACTGGAAAAGCGAGAAGCTGAGATAGAGAAGAAAATTGAATCTCTCTCAGCTGAGCACAAAAAAATTGTGGCCGATACTGCGAGTTGTGAACAAACACAATGTATCGTGGAGCCTGATGCACCTGCCATTGCTATTGATCCTTTAGAAGTCTACACCCTCGGTGACTTTGATTTTCTCGTAGACGTCAAGGAAGCGACTTGTCCGCTTATCACCACAGAAGTGGCTATTAATTCTAATAATGGTAACCCCCTGGAGATAACCCATATCAGTGACAAGGGGAGGGCTTCTGATGAAATGGTGCAGGAGGTCGTGGGCAATAATACTAATGCGCCGAGATTGAGAAGTAGTGTTCCATGTACTGAGGGTGAAACAGATAAGTTTAGTGGCACAGTGGGAGCCACAGTCACAGATACGGTGACTGGCGAATCAACCGACATCAAGATTTCGGCCAAAGGTAAAATTGATAAGAACTCAAAAACCAGTTCAGATCCGAATCACCAAGGCTATCGGGAAAGCGATGGCGAGCCAGTCCCGGTTGATTGGGAATCTGTAGAGTCCCAATGCCCCTCATGCCAGCAACTGGTTGCTCAATATAATGATGTAATGAAGAGGCTTTTCAGTGCGAGGCAAGCCCGGGCAAATGTCGATTCTATTTTGAAGGCCCCGGAAAAAAGCCTTTTCTCCTGGTCAAAAAATAATCCGCGGGAATTGGACCCCACTACCCAAGAGGGGGCGATGGCATTAAGTCAATTCATGAACCTGATTGAGGCGCTACGCGGTGTCCGTAGATTTCTCGACCAACAGATTTTGGAGCTGGAGAAACAGGCAAATTACCTGCAGTGGGCGATATCGGAGTGTGAACTGGAATACTGTGGCAGCAAGGACCGATTAAAGTTTAAGGAGATGCTAATTGGTGGGAGTGAGCCTGTAAATCATTATCAACCTGAGCTTTCCCAATTGTTCTTAAACTATGATGTTGATTGGAACGGCCCATACACGACTGACTGTTTGGCATGCGCCGATATAACAACGAAGCTGAACGCTATGCCAGGATGGATCACACGTGCACATTTTAGATTGCTTACCGCGCAACAGTACGTTGAATACTATCACTTGATACGAAAACTCATTGGCGTATTTGCTCGTCCCGAGGCCTTGGTTGAGGCAGAGAAGGAACTGGCAGAGGCAGAAAGTGCCATTGAGCAGTTGGCACTCTATAACAATAAGTTATTGGGTGAACTAATATTGTGTGAAGCCAAGTATTGCCCGGCACAGTTGGGGGATAGGAAAGTAGGGCTTTTTCCTGGAGATCACTCTGGCAATAATTTAACCGTCGACAGTGCGATCACATGCCCTGCACCGGATGCGATGTCGCCGATAAACGTTGGCGCAAATGACGAAGTGGGTAGCGATGCCGATTTTAAAGAGAAAGCTCAAAAGCAATTGGCGGGTGCTGTTGCTGGCGCAGTGACTAGTCTAATTGGAATTGGAGGCGGCGGCGGTGGTGGAGATAGTGGCCCGCCAACTTTTAAAGATCCAATCAAGCGTGGAGACAAAGTCAGGGTAGATAATAAAGAACCCAAGCGCAGGATGAATGTAGGTGCAGGCTTTACACCCGATGGCTTACTAGTGAGCACTGAAATTGATAAAGCACCAGGCAACGGAACCTTTCAAGCCATTTTCCTGCAAAACCCACGTGGGTGGCGGTTAGTTCCCGTCAGTCTATATCTGTATGAAATTTGGCGTTCATGGAAGCTCAGTGTTTCCTGGACAAAGGATACCTATGTAGATGGTGAACACGTTGCACACGAGGAGGGTGGTTGGACCGAGAGCTGGAAAGAACTTCTGGAACAGGGTGAATATACAAATTACGTTGAAGTACAAGCTGCACCTCTTTGGGAGCAGCTCGGGTTTAATACGGCGGTAAGTGGTGCGAAATCACTGGGCACTTTGTTTCCAGTGTCGCCCGCAATGTTAAAGAATGAACCCTTTGATCTGTATGTTCACGTGACAGACCCCAAGCAGGATCCGGTGATCACGTTCCCCTATCATTTTCGATTATCTCTGGGCGATAAGGGAGAAGTCGTTACTGAGTTTGTGGAACCCATAACAGAACCAAAAGCTGACCCCTGTAAGAGTTCACCCTTCATGAGTGTTGCCCCGGGCGGAGGGACAGTCTCCGCGCCCGGCGTTTCACAAATAGAATCTGGCTATGTTTTTGAGCCAGACCAGGTGCCGAATGCGGGAAGTACTATCGAATTTGTGGATGAAACAGGTAAGGTGGTGGCTTCTGCAAAAACAGCTCCCCAAGGTTCTTCACGCGAACGAGAGGGTGCTTCAAAGGATGCTGTAACCCCCGAACTGGCTGAAACGCCCGAGCCCGCAAAAGATGGGGCTGAAAAAATGGATCTTAGTGATATTTCTGAATATGACGATGAAGAAATACAGGAGATCATGAAAGACCCGAGTAAATTTGGACGTAAGTTAACACCAGAAGAGATCGCAGCACTGAAAACCAGGCCGACGGAGCGGGACCGGGATGGGGATGGCATCGAAAACAACCTTGATACAATGCCCGACATACCGTCCGATGCTTTTATTACAGGTACCATGGTTGGCAGGATACTGGATCATGGCAATCAGTCAGTACTGGTTGATGGAGATGGCGCTATCAGTGTCGAAGTTAGCAATGATGAGGACGGTGGGGCGGTTATTTTTGAAATCCTCGGGGTAGAGCTTGAGCTTTCTCCTGGCACTATTTTGGAGGCTAGCTTTGGGTGATTAGACCCCGGTAAAACGGACGCTTTACATTAACCTGCATCTGGCAGAGTATGCCTATCGAGCTGTGATTGCTATGCGCAACGGGCTTAATCGTTTTACCTTTATTTGACCTGTAAGCTGCTTAATTTAAATTCTCCGGATGGAATAAATATGCTAAAAAAAGTACTGATTACTCTCGCAGTGGTCGTGATAGTTTTGGCTGGTGTTACGGTCTATCAGCTGCGTTCCCAGGGTTTGTTGCGTGCGCCACAATATGACAGCGTTGCCCCGGTGTTACCTGATTTTCAGCATCCAGCCGTATTGGTGTTGAGTAAGACCAATGGTTTTATTCACAAGGAGGGATTGCCCGCCGCAGAAGTTATGTTGGCTGAATTGGCCGAGGAAAATGGCTGGTCTATTTATCAAACAGACAATGCAGCAACACACAATACGCTTGATTTGCAGCGCTTTGATGTTGTGGTCTGGAATAATACGTCCGGTGATATTCTGACCCTTGAGCAAAGGGATGCTTTTAAGACCTGGTTATTAGCGGGGGGTAAATGGTTGGGTTTACATGCTGCAGGGGGTGATCCTTCATATGATTGGGGCTGGTATGTGGATACGCTTCTGGGAGCACAATTTTTCGGTCATACCATGTCTCCCCAGTTTCAGGATGCTGATGTGATGGTAGTCGAGCCGTCTGAGCTTACCAGCCACCTGAGTACACCCTGGCTTATCGCTCAGGAAGAATGGTATGCATTTGATCGCAATCCTCGTGATACCGGGTCACTCGTACTACTGGCGCTGGACGAATCCAGTTATGATACGGAGGAACCCATCTTTCCGACCCCTACTATGCCAGGTGAACATCCCATAGCCTGGACGCATCAAGTGGGTGAGGGCACCATCATATACTCGGGAATCGGCCATACTGCGGCAACTTACTCACTGCCCGCCTACCGAGAATTTATCGCCAAAGCTATTAATAACCTGATTGAGATTCAGCAATGAGTAATCCACAAATACGCGCCCTGTTATGGGGTTTGGGTATTGCCTTCTATCTGCGCTTTGGTCTGGAGCCCACGGGCTGGGCTTTTTATGAAGCCAGTCATGCTTTGTCTGTGGACTGGCTTTACTGGGGATACAGTATTTTCAGGGGAGGCGCCCATGTTCTTAGCCTTTGGGAGTTGCAGACGCTAGCTTGTGTGCTGGTGGGTGCAGTTGTTGGGTTTGTCATCCAGTGGCGATCAGGGAGGAGGGCGTAGCTATGGATAGGCGAGAGTTTTTACAGTGTGCTGCGGTATTGGCAGCGGGAACCAGCGTGTTGCCTTCGAGTTGGGCGATGAATCATGAACAGCAGGCCTTTTTGGCTGCCCAGCCCGACTACATTGACCGATACCCATTGAGTTTTTTCACCGATCTACAGCGTGCAGCGGTAACGACGGTGGCAGAGCAAATCATTCCGGCTACGGATACACCGGGTGCTATCGCTGCCGGTGCGCCCCGATTCATCGAGTTAATGGTGGCCAATTGGTTTAATGATGTAGAGCGAACTTTGTTTATGGATGGCCTGGCCGATTTACAGCATCGAGCTGACGGTGATTTCGCCGGTCTACCCGTCGACCAACAGCTGCTAATGCTGGAGCAGCTTGAGGAGGAGGCCGGTGATGCGGCCTGGTTCCAGCTGGGGAATGTGACCCGGCTCTGGGATGATACCGCGCCTTTTATCTGCCAGGTTAAAGAGCTTACCGTGTTAGGTTTTATGTTGTCCGATGTGGGAAGCAGCCAGTTTTTAAGGGTCAATCCGATGGGCAGTTTCGAAGGCGATATACCGCTTTCTTCGGATGATTCGAGTTATGCGGTAGAGCTACCGATACGCGCTATTGCCGGGGGCGAAGTGTAATGGATAACAAGCAATTTGACGCCATTGTCGTGGGCTCCGGTATTTCCGGTGGCTGGGCGGCCAAGGAACTCACCGAACGAGGACTGAAAGTATTGGTTCTCGAACGGGGTAAAGATATTAAACACGGGGCAGATTACAAAGGTGAACATGCGACGGCTTCGAAGCTGCCCTTCTACGGCATGCCCGACAGAGAGCGTAATGCTCGAGAGTACCCTGTGCAGAGCTCGTCTTATGCATTCAGTGAGGCCAATGTACAGTTTTGGAACAATGATAAAGAGAATCCCTATATTCGCACCGAGGACAAGCCCTTTAGTTGGAAGAGGGCAGACGTTGTGGGCGGGCGATCGCTACTGTGGGGGCGGCAGGTCTATCGCTGGAGCGAGCAAGATTTTAAAGCCAATGCAGCGGATGGTAATGGTATACCTTGGCCGGTCGACTACAAGGACATAGCCCCCTGGTATAGCCATGTAGAGAAATTCATCGGTGTAAGCGGTGAGGCCGAGGGTTTGCCCCAGTTGCCTGACAGCGAATTTCTGCCGCCCATGGAGTATTTCGAAGTAGAGAATACTATTAAGGGCCGGGTGAAGAAAAAACTGCCCGATATCACCGTGACCATGGGTCGCTGTGCGATTCTCACACAGGAACATAAGGGCAGGGCACCTTGTCACTACTGCGGTCCCTGTCACCGCGGTTGCTCTACCGGCAGTTATTTTAGCTCCCAGAGCTCAACACTGCCCGCCGCCACAGCCACTGGTAATCTTACGCTATTACCCAATCAGGTGGTGGAGCGTCTGGAGCATGATGAGACTGGCAAGCGTATCACCGCGGTCAAGGTGGTCGATACCCAAACCGGCGAGCGCCGGGAGTTTACCGCCAAGATCTTTTTCCTGTGTGCCTCGACGCTGGGGTCTGCCCAGATCATGCTCAACTCAAGCAGTTCGCTACACCCCAATGGCCTTGGCAATAAAAGCGGCGCACTGGGTAGGTACCTGATGGATCATGCCAAGTTGGGCCATATGAGCATGGTGGTGGATGATACTGATCGTTTTTATAGGGGCAATCGTCCCAACGGCCTATATATTCCCCGTTTTCGCAATGTGGGTGGTCAGGATGCGGATGCAGACTTTGTCCGTGGCTATGGCTATCAGGCGATGGCTATGCGTCCTGACTGGGAAACAACGTTCAACACAAAAGGCTTTGGCGCCGACTACAAAGAATCGCTACGTAAGCCGGGCCCGTTCTGGATTTGGTTTTTGCAGGGCTTCATCGAGTGTCTGCCCCAAGCGTCTAACCGCATTTATTTAGATGCGAATAAGCCTGATCGCTTTGGTGTTCCGCAACTCGTCACTGAGTTCAGTTGGAGTGATAACGAACTGAGCCTGGCCAAGGATAGTGCCGTGCAGGCGGAGAAAATATTCCGGGCCGCTGGCGCAGTGTTCTACGAGACTGCAGATATTGATACCCTTAGCGAAGGGGGGGCAAGTATTCATGAGATGGGCACTGCCCGTATGGGCGATGACCCGATGCAATCCGTGCTCAACAAATATAATCAAGCCCATGAGGTGGATAATTTATTCGTGACGGATGGCTCTTTTATGACGTCGGCATCCTGTGTTAATCCTTCGCTTACTTACATGGCTTTTACCGCCAGGGCTTGTGACTATGCAGTTAAACAACTTAATGCGGGTCGCTTGGGAGCCTGAGCATGGGTGTAAAAATTGGCATGAATATGCTGCTGTGGGGGGGCGAAACCCGTGTTGCTCATATCCCGGTATTTGAAGGCATCGCTCAGGCAGGCTTTGATGGCGTAGAGATTTCCGTTGTTGGGCAGGATAAAAATGAGCTCAGCAGTATCCGCACAGCGGTGGCAGATCTGGGCATGTCATTGACGGCTTCCACCTTTGTTCCTCCCCAAGCCAACCCGATTTCATCTGAACCTGCAGTACGCGCCGCAGCCGTTGATTATATGAAAGCGCGCATCGATGAAACGAAGTTGTTGGGTAGTGACATTCTGGTGGGCGGGATTTACCAGGCTCATAAAGTGTTCAGTGGTCGCGGCCCTAGCGCACAAGAGTGGGATTGGAGTCGGCAATACTTATTAGAAGCAGGCCTGTATGCGCAGCAAGCTGGTATTCGTCTGGGGCTGGAGTTTCTCAATCGTTTTGAAGTCTACCTGATTAATACCTCGGCTGATGCGGCCCGTATGTGTCGCGATGTCGGCCTGGATAATGTTGGGGTTCTCTACGATACCCATCACGCCAATATTGAAGATCCGGACCCTGCTATCGCTCTGCCTGCGCTGGAAGATCATCTGATGCATGTTCACCTCAGCGAAAGCCATCGTGGCAGCCTGGGAACGGGTCAGGTCAAATGGCAGCAAACTTTCGAGACTCTCGCAAACCTCAACTTCGATGGCTGGCTGACGATTGAGGCTTTTGGTACTTCCGATGAAGCTATTGTTGGTGCGGCCAATGTCTGGCGTAATGCCTTTGATACACCGCAGCAGCTTTACTGTGATGGTATTGATTTTATTCGCAACGGTTTGGGTAAATAAGCCGGCAGTCAATATTAGCCACAAACTTACATCTGTATTGTCGTACTGCCCAGGCCTCTATCTATGGCAAAATGACAACACTGCTTTCCGTTTGTTAATGAGCTTGCATGAATCCAGTAGAATCACATCTCGCAGAACTTCCTCTTGACAAAAATCTTCAGCCGTCAATTGATTGGACGATTTTTCTTCCCTCCCTGATTATTGTCATTCTGGCCACCACCCTGGATTCGGCTGCCTATGTGTTGGCAAGCATCAGTACCAGGAACTTGCCCGGTGACCAGGAGCCCAGTAAATCCAATCGGCTGGTCTGGGCCTTTTCGCTGGCGTTTATCGCAGTGGGCCTGTTGATGGTTGGCGGCTTAAAAGCGGTGCAATCAACTAGCATAATCATCGCATTGCCTATGGACCAGGACTGCGTTGGGCCATTATGGGGCCGTGTATGAATATGGCATTGTGCGCTAGAGCACTGGAACGAATAACGTGAACCGGAGACAGAATGAAAATATCCCTGAGAAAAATGCTCGCCGGCATAGGCCTGAGCAGTCTGGCCTCTGCGCTGATAGCCTGTCAGCCAACCGAGCCTCCTACGACACCAGCGAGCGAGGATGCGGTCATCGCTAACACGACACCTTATGCAGTCGGTTCGAGCACCGTTTTTATCCACGATGACTCTCGCCCGTTTGATGCGGTTGCCGGGGTTAACTCAGGCGTACGAACCCTGATTACCGAAATTTGGTATCCCGTGGCTCACGAGGACATTAGCGACAAGAGTGTCAGGGCAACCTACGGTGACTATGTGTTCGGCAACCGTAAAGTTCATCGCAAAATGATGACGCAAACCACCTTCTTTCACTTGACGCCGGAATCGGTGCGAGAGGGGGTGAGCGATGCAGACATTGATGAGGCAATAAAAGAGTTATTCAATCGGCAGCGGGATAGCTTTGTAGATGCGCCTGTCGCCAAAGGCTCCCAGTCCTGGCCTGTGGTAGTCATGTCTCACGGTGATGCGGGCAGTCGCTACAATATGCAGTCCGCCTGTGAGTATCTTGCCAGTCACGGCTATATCGTGATCGCACCGGAACACACTGGCAACTCGCCCTACACTATGATTGGCATGGACCCTGCGCTGGCTGAAAACAGTAGCGATGTCGCTTACCGTGAACAGATGGCAGATGTGCTTCCATTACTGGACGAGAATGGTGCCTACGGTGAAGAGGCAAGCTATGGCCAGAGCTATACACCACTAAGCGATGGACTACAGGTCGAAGGCTTTGCCGATCTTGATCGCTCGCTGATTGAGCGGGTCAATGACCTTCGCGCGGCGATGGCAACACTGGATGAAATGAATGAGCGGGGCCCTTTCGCCGGCCGAATAGATATGTCGAAGGTTGGCTTAATGGGGCGCTCCTTTGGCGGTGCGACCACCCTTGCTGGCCTTATGATAGAAGATCGCTTTACCGCTGGTTTTGCCGTAGTGCCGCCTTCACTCCCGGATATTCGCGTATTGCTGCCGAAAGAGATGTTGGTAAGTGCGCCACAGGAGTCGGCCATTCTCGCCGCCCAAGGCTCATTTGCACTGGCCAATATCCACAAGCCAACCATGCTGCTTAGCGGCGGCGAAGATGAGCTGATTATAGGCATGGGTTATCAGATGGCCACCATGATGGAGAGTACTCTGCCTACTATGGATAACCCCTATCCAGTACTAGACAATACGTTTGAGAGCGCAAATGTACCCGCGATTATGGCTGTCGTGCAAAACACTAATCACGGTAGCTTTGGTGTTTCTGGTTCGTATTGGTTCCCCTTGCTAAAGCCTGATACCTTTCGGATGTTTTTTGATAAAGACAGGGAATATACGCTGCTGGAGAGCGAAATAGCTCACCGGGTGCAGAAAGAAATGGTGCTGGCCTTTTTCGACCTTACCATTAGAGGCTATCAGTCCAGGCTAGAGATACTGCGTGAAAACCCCTGGGCAGACTACGAGACCCGCATAAAAATACGCGGTTTTTAATCGGGAGCGGATACGCCCGCAAAGTAGTGTCGTATAGCCTGAAAGCAAATGACCCTTATTACTGTGTGTTTTATCGCGCTTTGCGGCTCCCTGACCAACCAAGGCCGGCGAGGCCGATGGCGACTAGCGCGAGAGTGGCCGGCGTGGGTACTGCCGTAACTGGCGTCAGGCCACTACTGCTGTCTAGCACTTCCCTGTCTGCAATGTCCCCACTGTCGTAGAGGTTCGTCATCAACGTGCTGGAGGCGTCTGCTAGTGAACCTTCGGCTCCGATGGCAAGAATTCTCGCAAGTACAAAAAAGGACTCGCCGGGCGCCACAAGAATGCCCGGTGTTGTGAGGGAAATAGGTGCAGTTGGGGTTGCGCCGTACTGTACCAAACCCGAGTCATATACTGGAACCACGCCGGGGATGTCGTACCATGTAAAAAGATCGAAGATAGCAAAACGATCCGGGGGTGGGCTTGTTACATCAATATACCCAAGTGGAGTAGTGAACAGTGCCAGTTGTGCCTCAATGCCAGTAAATACCGTCGGGCTCGAAGACACACCAGTAAGCGTGAACGAGAGCTCGCCTCCGAAGAAGGCTGTAATACTCTCAGTACTGGTATTCTCATAGCGCTGTACTGCAATCGAAGTGGCTCCCAGGCGGCCATTCGCATTGCTTTGTGCACGGGCACGCAAAGTGGGTGTGCCTACGGTTCCGCCAAAAGCTGCACTGGCCGAAGAATTACCCAGCGTTGCGTGTGTGGCCGATGCGGATGAAGGCCCGGCAACGGTGAACTCTTCTCCACGCAATACTGGAGTGCCAGAATCGCAAATACCAACGGAGCAATCCCTGAAGGTCAAATAGGAACCGGTAGCGCTGGTGATGGGTATAGCCATTGCCTGAGTCGCTCCGCCACAGAGAGATAACCACAAGAAAATATAACCAATAGCCCTGAATTTATGCATACTACTCATACTCCAATCTATTCAACATGCTTTTTGTGAGTGCATTGTCCCTTTGCCAACTCTATTAATAGTGGTAATTCGCCGGTGAAGCAAGTTTTCAGAAAAAACAGTTTCTGGGTCAAACGTTGATGTTGTAGATAATCTGAAGAAGCGGGCTCTTTTCGGCTGGTCTGGGCCTTCTCTCTGGCCTGTGCGTGCAGGGGAACAATGTCCAGTTGGAGGGCTAAGTTTTTTCCGTTCTGGGTTTGATTAAGTTGTGCATGGAAAGAGCCTGAATCTATAGCCGGTTCATATTTCGATGCTGCCAGTATTGTAGGGCCATCGACATTGCCTGCTGCTGATGATCGGCCTTTTTAAGCAAGCGCAGGGCGATGGCGAGCGTGCCTATAATGGCATCTATTGCATAGCGATCCTCTTTCTCATCCCGCCATACGCGAATCAGGTCCTGTACGTCCAGCGACTCCGGTTGGGGTTGTCGACCCTGAATCATCTTGGGCCAGAACTCTTCAGATGCGATGCCATCAGTGACTAATTTGACAGTACAAGTGGCTTCGGGTCTTCGCTCAATTTCTCCTCCTTCTCCTTTGAATACAGCAGCGTTCTGTTGACCGAGGGCGATGGCTGTCTGTTGGTGGCTGTCACCGTATGAGGGGTGAAATATGCTCTGCAACGAGTAGGGCGCGCCAAGGGGGTTGAGTAAACGTGACAGAGTGTGAACCGGGGAGCGCAACCCCAGGTAGCTCCTCAAATTGATAATACGCTTTAGTTCTGGGCACATAAATTCGAGGGGCATAAAGGCAAAGTTATTCTCTCCCAGCTGTTGCTCTACTGCGTGCCAATTTTCTGTCATCGTAACGCCAAGCTCACGCAACACGTTTTCGGTATATAGACGGCCGGGTGTATGGCCGCCGGCTCCGTGCATGTAGATTGAAATACCATGATCTGCTAGTGCGAAACAGCTTAGTAGATACCAGGGCAGCTGTTTTTTCTTACCAGCATAACTGGACCAGTCCAGCTGTACATTAACTGAATCGATGGGGGCCTGTATGTTATGTCTGGCGGCAAGAACAAACCCGGTGAGTTCTTCATGACTTTCTTCTTTTACCCGCAGTAGCATCAAGAATGCACCGAGCTGAATATCTTCAACTTCGCCGCTTAGTATCATTTGCATTGCGGTATAGGCTTCGGCCTGCGTGAGAGAACGACTGCCAGTTTTTCCTTTACCCAGAATCCGAACGTATTGGGCAAAAGGGTGTTCAGAGTCATTGTTTGCTCTTAGCTTACTACGGTAGTTATCAGGCATGTTCATTTTATCTGGCACTACCCCAGGTATCGAAATAGACCATTTCCTCCACAGGCTTGCGTGTGATTGGACCATGACCACGACCTACCGGGTAACCGATGGGGACTGCGGCGCAGGTATACCAGTCTTCGGGAATCTCCAGCAGTTGTTTGACCTCTTTCTCGTGAAGGCAAAGTAGAGTAGTGATGGTACAGCCCAAGCCCTCAGCTCGGCATGCGAGTAGGGTGTTTTGCACGGCGGGGTAGACCGAACCACCTCCTACAACCGAGGGTCGATCAAGATCCGCATCGGTGATGGCCATAAGGGTGGGGTTGAAGCAGAACATAAGTATTACCGGGCTAAGGTGAAAGTTTTCTGCAAGCGTGTCACTCGCTTTTAAAACTCGTTCTTGCTTCTCGCGCTCGTTCGTAGATAAAGATTCAAATCTCTTGCTGTAGACGGCGGAGAATTGTTGCCAGGCCGGTTGGTATAGCTTTTGTAATGCCTGACGTTTATGTGGATCTCTAATGGCTATGACCCGCCACGGTTGCGTGTTACCGCCAGTGGGCGCCCAGATAGCTGCTTGCAACACCCGGTGTAGAACTTCGTCGGGGATAGGGTCTGGGCGTAGACGTCGCACAGCTCGCAGTGTGCTCATGGCCTCGTAGAGATCAATATCTGTCACTGCTTAACTCCTTCTGGTTCTACGTTGTGAGGATATATTGGTGTCGAGAAAACTGCCTAAACAGAATCTTTACTTATGATTTGTTGGGGCCGATCATTTTCTCGGGGACTACCCATTGCTTGAATTCTTCTTCGGTCAGTAATTCCAGCGC
>JADGEN010000057.1:0-3272 GCA_016744355.1 Halieaceae bacterium | reverse complement strand
ATCCGTCGCTATGGGCTTTTTTGGCTATGCGGGCAGCATTATCGTAGCCGATATGTGGATTAAGTGCGGTCACCAGCATTAAAGATTCGTCCCGAAGTTGAGCAATTCGAGTTTCGTTGGCACTAATGCCAGCGACACACTTCTCGGCAAAACACTGACTACTGTCGGTCAGTAGCCTTATCGATTGCAGTAAATTGTAAATCATCACAGGCTTGAAAACGTTTAGTTCGAAGTGGCCGTTTGAACCGGCTATTGAAATAGTTGTGTGATTGCCCATAACCTGGGCGGCCACCATGGTTAAAGCCTCACATTGCGTTGGGTTGACCTTACCGGGCATTATTGAGGAACCAGGCTCATTTTCTGGCAGGCTAATTTCGCCGATTCCACAGCGTGGCCCAGAACCCAGCAGACGGATATCGTTAGCGATCTTCATCAAACTCACGGCGATGGTGTTTAGCGCGCCGCTTGCTTCGACGATCGCATCGTGCGCCGCCAGGGCTTCAAATTTATTTGCGGCTGTGACGAACGGAAGTTGTGTCACCTGTGCCACTTCGGAGGCAAACTTTTCGGCAAAACCCTCGGCTGTATTTAAGCCGGTTCCTACGGCTGTGCCTCCCTGGGCCAGGGGATAAAGTGCAGGCACTATTGCCTGTGCTCTGCGCACTGCGTTTTCTATTTGTGCTGCGTAAGCAGAAAACTCCTGACCCAGAGTGAGGGGCGTTGCATCCTGAAGATGCGTGCGGCCTATTTTTACAAGATGCGAAAAATCCTCGGACTTGTTTTTCAATTCACTGTGAAGATTTTGTAAAGCGGGTATTAGGTGATGGATGATTTCCTCGACTGCGGCAATATGCATTGCAGTGGGAAAAGTGTCGTTGGACGACTGACTCATATTGCAATGATCGTTTGGATGGATTGGGTTCTTGCTGCCAATTTTCCCGCCCAGCATTTCAATTGCGCGGTTTGAAATGACCTCATTGGCGTTCATGTTACTTTGAGTGCCAGAGCCGGTCTGCCACACTGAAAGTGGGAAGTGACTATCGAGTTTACTGTGCATAACTTCTTCGGCAGCTTGCATGATTGGTTTAGCCAGCTCGCTATCCAATGCACCAGAGCCCATATTCACTTTGGCTGCACAGTATTTGACTATCCCCAAAGCGCGTATCATCGGCTTGGGCATGGTTTCTACGCCTATGGGGAAGTTGATCAAGGAGCGCGCAGATTGTGCTCCATAGTACTTGTCCGTTGGAACTTTTAGTTCGCCAAAGGAATCGCTTTCTATTCGATATTGAGTCATGAGCTAGCCTTGCGTAGACAATAATTTACTGGTGCGTCTCGTGCCCTACAGATTTGCGACATTGGCCGTCATCACAGCGATAAATTGCTCCCTGTCGATAGCTGACCCAGATAACTTCAGAAGCTCCATTTCTGGAGGCAACAATCTGTTGAACGGGCGTATTGGGAGTGCCGGCGAACTCAAAGCACGGTGGGTTCTCATTGCAAACGGATACAACGCCAGAGCTGTAGCCCAAAATTACACTACCGTCCTTTTTCGAAGAAGCTTCCATGACAGTTATGTCGCCGCGCTCTTGCTTAACCAATTCCTGTAGAAGCGCTTTTCTGCTTGCCGCTTCTGGACCTGTGGTTTCGTTTATCTGTTGCGCAAGAGAAGTTGCGGAGAATAGGAAGACGAAGAGTAAAAATGCAGGGGCACGCATAGTGAATTCTCTAGGGAGGGACTGAATTTTATGTTATCACACCCGCCCATAATTGCTCGTTAGCAACAAACAGACTAATAACACAGAGAGTCGAGTGCACCATATCCGCTGTGTATCCCGCCCTCTGTAACACCCGGGGGTTTCGAGCGAACCAGGTAACCGATGAGGCCGGCTGAGTTCCGGTTTGTTACCAGTGGTAGCCCATCAAGGTGTGCAGTGAATATTCCGATTTCACTGACCAAGCCCTCTACACACTGCGCTTGACCATCTCTGATAATGAGCGTCGATTGGGATCTAGGGGTAGGGCGTAGGCGTTGCATCAAGATCCATGCGTCATATTCGGTCTTCTGCAGCGAATTCAGGCGATGCATAATATCTTCGTCAAAGATACAGTGCCCTCCACCTTCGCCCTGATTTTTTAGTACCCAGTTTTTAGAATCATTGTCCCGCTTGTGTGCTTGGATACTGGAGGCGTCGACTCTGCGCATTTGTGCTAGTACGGCTATCAGGGCGTCTTGCTCGTCCGCATTGAAGCCCAATTCTTGTAGTAGTGGTTTCCCACCATCGGTGACATAAAGCTGCATTCGCTTGCTGCTCGCGAGTTGCTGCGCCACGGTAGCATTCACCGCTACTCTGTGGCGCTCAATGAAAATACGCGTGTTTTGCAATGCATCGCAGCAGCGCTGGGTATCCAGGTCGGTCGCGATGTAATCCTTGTACTGGTACCCCGCGCGCAAGTAAACGACGTGTACCGTGCCACAGTCCTGCAACTGCAAACTCTGCTTGTCACCGGTGGACAGCTGCTCGTGCAATTGCCTAAACGTGCGCCTATAGGTTTTTACTCCCAGTTTTTCAAGTTCTTCCTCGAGTAGGTGTTGGTCGAAGACATTGTCTTCCTCTTCCTGTATTACCATTAAAAATGACGGGGTATTGCCGTCATTAAGGTCTTTGGCGACCTGGTGCGCTGTATTAGCTATGGCTGTGGCCATACTACTGGTAGCGGGATTGTCTAGTAATTGAGTAGGCCAAGTCGTACTGTATTGGCGAGCGCATTCAGGCCAGCTTTGACCAAGGTGTTTGTGGAGCTTTTGTACCTGTTCGCCAAACGGGGCCATGCCTGCGGCGATACTATTACACTCAACCAGTTTGGCCCCCAGGTTGTCATCTAACATAAAATCGCTGCGCTGTAACAGTAAGGGGGTACGAAGTAATTCGTTCGGCTTGCTCAGTAACTCTCGATGACAGGACAGTAGTGCTGCAAAAAACGGGTCACCAGCCGCCAGCGGGTCGTGCACTGTTTGCAAAAGTTCGCCGCGCAGGGATAACTCGTGAGTTAATCTTCCCAGTAGGGGTGACACCTCTTCCAGTTGGGTAACAATATCGGGGCGTATTGGATTGGGTGTAAATGTAAATGGTACGTGTTTGGGCAGGCCTCCGGCAGAAAGGAAGTTCAGGCTTAACTGCGTAGCTTTCTCTACCGCACCAAGTATTTTCCAATCCAGGAATGAGCCTGAAACGGGGGTGTATTAAGCCCTAATTTTGAGTCGCTCATGG
>JADGEN010000056.1 GCA_016744355.1 Halieaceae bacterium | reverse complement strand
GGCATTAGATCCGGTACCGCACCGCTGCGTTCAAGCAAACCCGCAAGAGCCAAACGCATTTCAGCCAGTTTTGCAGAACTGGCCGTGTCATTCGCCAGGTTGCGGGATTCGGCGGGGTCTTCGGCCATATTGTACAACTCTTCCATGTGACGCAAAGGCCCGCCGTCGCCGTGGGGATAGGCCACGTATTTCCAATCGCCCTTGCGTATTCCCCGAACGTTAGGCGTGTAGGGAAACTGCACCTCGTAGTTATACTCGTATAACCAGGCCTCGCGCCACTCACTGGTTTTGCCCGACGCCAGTGAAGCCCAGGACAGCCCCTGAATATTCTCCATTTCCTGCGCTACCGTCATCTCCATAACCGACGGTGCCAGGTCCAGACTGAGCACATGTTCGCGCACCACGGTTCCAGGCTTGATAGATGCAGGATAGCGAACAACAAGCGGCACCCTTATGCTGGCCTCGTGCATCGTGCGCTTATCTATCATGCCGTGTTCACCAAACAAGAAGCCGTTGTCGGAGGCGAAAATGAAGATGGTGTTATCCAGTTCACCGCTGCGCTCAAGGGCCGCGTAAATTCGGCCAACGCTGTCGTCCACCGAATTGATGGTGGCCACGTAACTGCGAACAAAACGCTCGAAGTCTGCCACTGCCTCCGGACTCATATCTGGAAAATCTTTGCGGAAACCATACAAGGGGCCGTAGATACCATGCCAGGTGGGCAGGCGTTCCTTCATCCACTGCGGCTTATCGTCCAGTTCGAAACTACTGCTTGGATAGGGATAAGGAATGTCGTCGTACAAGGTGGCATACCGCGGTTCCGGTACAAACGGGCCATGAGGTGCCTTGTGGCCCACGACAAGCGCAAAGGGCTTACCCTGCTCTCGCTGGGTCAGCCAGTCCAGTGCCATATCCGTCACCCGGTCTGAGTAGTAGCCCGCAACTGTTTTGCGCTCACCATTCACATTAAACCTAGTGTCGTAATACTTGCCCTGTCCCTTGTGCGTTACCCAGTAGTCAAAACCCGGGCGGCGTGAATCATCGTCCTCACCCATATGCCATTTGCCAATGTAGGCAGTGCTGTACCCCGCCTTTTGCAACAGTAACGGGAAGCTCTGCAACTGGCGTGGGTAATCGGTAAAGTTATCACGCACACCATGGGTGTGGGTGTAAGTGCCGGACAGAAAAGAAGCGCGGCTGGGAGAACACAGAGAGGTGGTGACAAACATATTATCAAACCGGGCTCCCTCCGCCGCGAGCCGATCAATGTTCGGTGTTTCTATTCCAAGCAGAGAGTTTGGGTGATAGCCCACGGCATCCGCCCGCTGGTCATCGGTGAGCACAAACACAACGTTGGGCTCCGCCGCTTGAGTCTGGATGCAAACAACACACAGCAATACGAAAGAGATGAGCTTGGTAATCATAGGAATATCCTGTCTATATTATCTACGTACTAATCGATTGAACGGCGGCTGTGACGCACAGCTCGAATCAAGCGCCACAGTAAGTAACTCAGGCAAACCAATATCAATAGTGCAGCTGCGGCTGCGACATAGAATTGGGTGGGAATCCAGCGACGCGTAGATTGCAACTTACCAGGCATACGCTCGATACGGGCACTTAACGCTTCGTAGGCAGTGGCCGCCTCACCACTCAACTGTTCCACCTGTAACGCAGTTTTTTCCAATGGGTCGCCCGCCATATCGAAGAAACCACCGCCTTCATACAACTTCCAACGACGGTCAAAGGCGTAGCGAGACGGTACCCCCGAAGGCCAACGTGGCTCATAGTGAATAAATATATTGTCCCGATCCAACTCCCCTTCCCCGCGCAGTAACGGCGTCAGGCTCTCACCGTCTCCCGGGTAGTCGGCGGGAATTTCAATACCCGCTATGTCCGCAAGTGTGGGGAAAATGTCGTTCAGGTTAACCAGGCTGTCACTCACCACACCCGATTGAACCAGCCCAGGACCCCAGGCCATAAAAGGCACCTGCGATCCCGCATTAATAGTCTTACTTTTCGCCCCGTGCACATCCCTGGCGTTGCGGCGACTCACAATATCGCGTCCGGTACCGTTATCACCGATATAGAGAATCAGAGTACGGTCTGCAATACCTGCCTGTTCGACCTTCTCGCGTACATTGCCTACCATCTTGTCCATATAGGTCATCATAGCGGCAAACTTGTGTTGATCACTGGCGCTGTCGTCCAGCATGTCTGGAGTAGTCACCCAGGGGTCGTGAACCAGCACCATAGGGTAGTAGAGGAAGAACGGCTGATCCTTATGCGTCTCGATATAATCCAGTACGTAGTCGTTTAACACATCGGGGCCATAAACGGATTGCTCGTGCTGACGTAACTCTCCGTTATGATTCAACAGGGGCCCCCAATAACGTGGTCCCGCCTGCTCTTTGTTCAACTGCCACAGTAAGAATTGTTCAAAACCAGCACCTTGCGGTGTGGAGCCATGGAGGTCCTCAAAACGGTTGTTGAACAACTGCCACTTACCCGCCACCGCAGTCCTGTAACCCGCGTCCTTGAGCATGTGTGCAAAGGTAGTCTGTGTGGGGTCCAGATAACCAAAGTGTTGGTAATTGCGAAAGTTATATTGTCCGGTCATTATTTTGACCCGCGACGGCGTGCACAGGGGTTGGGCGTGTGCGTAGTCGAAGCGAATGCCGTCATTGGCCAACTGATCCAGGTGGGGTGTTTGATATGACTCCCCCCCGTACACACTCACCGTTTCTGCACCTAAGTCATCGCCCAGGATGAGGATGATGTTTGTGGGCGGTGCCGCACGCGGCTTATCGCTCGAAACAATATCTGCAGTCGAGTGTGCAGCCTGAACCAGACACCCAGCTGTCACCACTAAGATAGAGAGCCACCTGCTTACTAATGTCCGCGGCGCCCCCGTCATTTCCTCTCCGTCCTTCATCGGCCAAACTCAACAAAAATGGGCGACGTCCATGCCCTGGGTTCCGCTTCCGATAAGCAGTTGTTATCCGGCTTTGCGTTTTCGCCTATGCAATAATTGCGCTTAATGCACTCTCCCGCTTCGTTGTATTCACAACCGAAGGGGTCCCCGACGATCAGGGATTCTGTCTCCTGTATCACTCTGGCGTAGTAGAGCGTGCTGCGTCCACCCACCTCGTAATCCGTGTCTTCGAACTCCACTTCGCAGCCACCACCGTCTGCGGGACAGTCGAACACACGCCAGTTGTCTTCAATCAAAGGCGCTATCTTTTCGTCCGGTGTAACCTGCGGCCGAATGCGAACAACTTCTATACGGGTAATGGCTCTTCGCACATCGCCGCCAGGGCGATAGCATTCCCCTCCGCACAGCGACTGAATTCGATCCTCGCCCAAGGCAGCAACGGCATAATCGGGACAACCGGGTAACTGTTCAAACTCTCCGAGGGCTCTAATCTTGAAGCGAGGTGTTTCATGTAAATAAACCTCACTGCCCATCGGTGTTTCACCGCCTGGGCCGTTGAGTAAATCAAACCACACCAACATGCGGCCACCCGATGTGGCATACACATTGCGATTGTTTAGACCTTTCCAGATAGAGTCGCGATCCCTGCCCTGTGCGTGTACGCCAACCAGGCCTCCGGTGTAATAAAAACCGCCCGACTCTTTATCAGGCTTGAGAAAGCCCATGCCAATATTCTCACCGCCGGTGTCTTTGTGGTCGGTGTACAACAGGCGATTACTTTCTTTGTAGCTACTGCCGGGCCTTGCCTGATGTCCATCACTTGAACCAATCATGCCCATCTTGGCGCGCTTGGCCTGACCACTTTTGTCAAAGCCAAGGGCGAGGTTGTATTGTGCTGATTGACGTGGCACATAGGCCGAACTTGGCTGGAAGCTGTTCTGCAACTGGCCACAGCCCTCCCAATCTTCCGGTGTGGTGTTGTCCAACACCTTGCGACCGCGTGGAAAGCCTTTTTGCAAAAACTGACTAACCGCAGATGCAACTTGCTCATCGCAGGAGTTGGTGTCGGAAACCTTGCAGCGGTCACGGGCAATTTTGCCCGCCTGTTGGCAACAGGGCGTGAAGTTCTCAGTAGCAGGTGGACAGTAGGCTTCGCCCGCATCATCCACAGCGGTGCGCTGAAAATCCTCAAAGCGTTCGGAGTTGCCATGCCCAGAATACACTTCCAGTAGCTTCTGGTAGCGTTGTTCATGCTGGTCCATCTGTGCCTTGAAATCACCCGTGAGCGGATTGGTAGTTCCCCACGCCAGACCATGGGGGATAACCAAACTGTCAAAGCCCCATTCGTCCAGCTTGCGGTACAACGACTGCGGCGTAAGCGCCACCTCGCGGCAATCATCGGAAAGCTCTGTGGCATGCACCCCGTCGGGGCAGACCGGGCTCGATTGAAATTCGTCAAGGTAATAGCCGAGGTTGGCCACAGTAGAAACATCCTCGACTAAATTCATTGCGCCCACCACAATGGATGGCACCCGCGTAATTGGACTCGCAGGGGAGGCTGCGATAGGCCGACTTGGTACCTGACCTTCATCCCAGCTGCGGAAAATTACATTTTTATGGCCGTAGTGGCTGGCCACATCGTCTTTCTCACTGTTCGACCATTCCCAACCAACAAAAGACACCATGTCAGGGTTGCTGCTGTCACCCGCGTTGTCATTGCAATCCCGGATGGAAGCCAGTGTGTCTGCCCACGCTCTGGGGGTGAGGTTTTCTGCATGATCGTTGATACTCCAGAAATCCAGAGCGGAACAATAGCGGGCAAAGTCACAGGCATCGGCGGGGGTAACAACACCACCGCCTTTTACCAGATCGGTACCAAACACATAGGCATCGAGAGACAAACTGGTATGACTGTGCAAATCGCCAAACATAATCCCGGGCTTTTCCCCAGTCGATGTTGCCACCACCGCCTGTGGCCGCGGACCCGAGACAACTGGCTCCGAACCCCAGCTCTCACCCAAAACGCCACTGCCCAAAAGTTGTGCCCAACCTAGCAACAGCACCACCAGCAATAATAAACTGAGCAATATTCGTTTAAGCATTAGTTTCGGCAGTCCTCAGTAGCAGGCTCTATCATCCACAGCAGCGAGTTTTCCAGTATCCGCCGAAATTCAGGTTTGGCAAAGGCCTCGGACTTGTGACCCAGAGCGGTGTAGACACTTCGCCCCAAGCCCACACAATTGCTCCATACAATCGGGTGGTCACCCATGTGTAGATCTCTTTCCTGGCCCAGCATTTTCTGTATGGGCGAATAAGTGTTCTCATCCAGAGTGGCCAGAATATTAAAGCCGCGTTCGCGGGGGCTACTGACCCAGGAGTACCATTCCTCCGTGTGACTCCAAGTGAGCGGTATATCTCGCATCACTCGATGTTTGTTCGCCTCGCTCAAAACAACCGCCTCTTGGAACTGCGGGCTCATGGGATGCGCGGTAAACTCAGCCCCAATCAAATTATCCATGTACCACTGCCAACCGGCATGAGAGCCATCGCCCGCCGCGTGTATGCCCAGCCAGCCACCGCCAGCCTCCATCCAGCCTTGAAAAGCTTCTTCCTGAGGTGTACTCAACATATCGCCAGAGGCATTGAGAAACACCACCACATCGAAACGAGCAAGATTAGCCGCGTTGAATACTGCGCCATTTTCGCTGGCGTATACAGCCCAGTTATTGTTCACGGCAATTTCCGCCAACACTTTACCCCCGCCTGCAATACCTTCCTCATGCCGAAAACCGTTTGTCTTACTAAATACCAGTATCGCTGGCGATCCCAAATCCATAGGTAGCGCGGGTGCGACCGCATCGTGCTCACTGGAGGGGAAAATTGCACTCCAGGCGCCGCTGTATTTGAGAAAGCCGACGGCGGCCAAAACCAACAGAACCACCAACAGTAGTAGGGCTTTCAAAATTTTCATAAAAATTGAACGATAATTTGCCATCTTTTCCTCTTTGATTATTCCTTAACGGGGCGGGTATTTCCCCCGGGTAGTTCGGTTCTCAGGGCGCGGTTTGGGTAAGCGAGTCACTTTCGTCCCAACCGTAGCGCACGGCTTTTGCCTCTATCTCGACGCTGGCCGCAATAGCGACTGGACCGTTATAGAGTCGCCACTCACCACCATTGATTCGGTAACCCAGAGAGGCACCCTCAGTGGCGCAGGTTAGCAGCAATTGACCATACCGAAAGGCTATTGTCGGCGCCTGTGTCTGTTGCACTTCGCCGTTTGGTTGAAAGCCCGCCACCATTTCGGCTTCTGATTGCTCACTCCAATCCTCGACTTCACTTTGCCAGTCAACCAGAGCTGCGCGCATCCGTTCCAGTGTGTTCCTATATGCCGGATCAGCGGCGAGGTTGTTAAGCTCGAAGGGATCCTCTTGCAAATCAAAAAGACGTTCCTCCCCCGGTGCTTCAAACCACTGACGTTGTACAAAACTTAATTGCCCCGCCTCGAGCATCTCCCACATGTCTGTCATCATGTCCATATTGTCCCGATAAGCCAGGTGGTGGCCACCTGGCTGTTCGGGTAGCCAACTGCGAATATATTTGTAGCGATTATCACGCACGGCACGCTGGCGGTCGGGAACTTCATCGATGCGATCCCGTGAGGCGTAGATGAACTCTCTGGGTTCGTCATTGACGAAGTCCTGGCCCTGCAGATACTTGGGTGTAACCACCCCGGCGAGCTTTAACAGGGTTGGTGCGAAGTCGACGAAGCTGACCATGCGAGTATCAATACCGTTGGCCGCAACACCTTCGGGACGAAAGGCCTCGGGCCAACGTATAACCATTGGCACCTTAATGCCAAGATCAAATAAATCCCGTTTTGCTCGCGGCAAACCGTCGCCGTGATCGGTGGTCCAAATAACGATGGTGGAATCGGCGAGTCCGTCGGCTTCCAGTTGAGCCAAGACCTCACCCACCTGCTCATCCATCACGGTAATATTATTGTAGTGGCGCACCATGTCGGAGCGTACCGCCGCTGTGTCCGGGTAGTAAGGCGGTACGATCACTTGAGACGGTTTTACTGGCTCGCCCTCGGGAACAGAGGGTAGTGTTATCGCCCTCATTACCTGCATCACAAAATGAGTAAAACTGTTTGGCCAATGTCCCAGCGGTGTGAAGACACCACTTTCGTGCGTGACATTAAAATTCACCAGCCCGTAAAACGGCTGGCCGGGTTGACGATTGCGCCAGTCATCCTCAGCCGCGCCATCACGATCCCAGATAGTGAATGGACCGCTACCTGAAAAAACGGAGCTAAACTGATAGTCCAGCTTTCTGTCGGTCCAGGTGTAATAACCCGCCGCACGCAATAGCTCTGGATAGGCTTTCACATTCGGTGGCGGCACCGCTTTATAGCCTCCTAGTGGCCCGCCTGAAGTGCGCATATGCTGGCCACCAAAGGATATTTGATGCATGCCCATAATATGCGCAGCACGACTGGGCGCGCAGACGCCCGCAGCCGTAAAGGTATTTGGGTAGCGAACCCCCTGCTTCGCCAACTGATCAATATTGGGTGTGACTGCCACCTCATCGCCAAAAGCGCCGACCCGGGCGCTCATATCTTCCGCCATCAATATCAGGATATTGGGGTGGCCGGCTGAGGTGCGGCCGACTGAGGTGCTGGACGGTGATTCCGCCATGGCCACAGCCGGAAGGACAGTAAGCAGAAAACAAAAGATAATCCGTAAAAAAATTAACATAAGCCTAACGGCCTCGATCCATTTAACAGGTTTCCTAAAACCGCTCTGGCCAACTACTGGCCAGAGCAAATTCGGACACTTCATCGGTTTTCTATCGATTGACAAGTCATAACCCAACTCGACAATAACGAATGATTACCAACGGTAGCGCATTTCAAGGCCGTAGTTACGACCGGCCAGTTTAGCGTAGCGATGGTTGTAGCCGTTGGGTAGTAAAGCGCTGGGCGCTGAAACAATACCAGAGGCGTAGAACTCGTCCCCAATGTTCTTCACAAACAACGTGGCATCCCAGCGATCACTGTGGCTCTCAAATACCACTGACGCATCAAAGATACTGTAACTATCTTCAATGGTATTCTCATCCTGAGTAATGGAGTAAAGCACGTCGTCCTGGGCGCGAACTGAACCCTTGAACACAACGTCAAATGATGCATCCAAGGCCAGAACGTAGGAGGCAGTCAAGCTTGCCTTCCAGTCCGGCGAGAAAGGCAGATCGCCATCGGACAAATCCTGCAGGCCGTCGGGGCATTCGTCACGAAACTTCTGGCCATCGCTACAGGGGCCGGCAGGGTAGTCTTCTATTGAGGCGTCGATAAAGGCTACGCCACCCGACAGTCGCAGGTTTTCAGTCACCTGAGCGAGAAAATCTATTTCCAAACCCTGGGTAGTCACTTCACCGGCATTGATCAAGATAAATGTACCGGTCTGATTATCCGGATTACAGCCCGGATTATCCGGGGTACAACCTGTAGGACCGTCTGGATCAAAGAAGGCCTGGGACTGAAAGTCCTGGTACTCCGAATAAAACAGCGCCGCATTCAATCGAATTTGACCATCTAGCAATGAAGTCTTCAGGCCTAACTCCCAAGAGTCCGACGTTTCAGGCTCTACTCTGGGCAAATCCGTGGGATCGGTACCGAAGGCAACATCGAAGGCGGGGCCCTTATAGCCCTGAGCATAGCTCAGGTAAGTCATACCCTCATCGCTATAATCCCATTGCAGTGCCACCTTGCCGGAAAGATCATCCTCCTCCGTGTCACCTTTGGTGGGTTCAACCGGGGCAGGAATACCGATGGGAAGGCCTTCTCGGGTACGGCCAAACACATAGTCCAAATCATCTTCGGTATAACGGGCACCGAGAATCAGCCTCCATGCATCACTGAAGTTCCAGGTGGCCTCGCCGAATGCTGCCCAATTTGTCGTATCTACCTCCATATCCGCGACGGCAATACCGGGCAACCCGGGTATAAGTTCAAGTTCCCGGCGGAAGGTGCGCTCCACCTCCTGGTCGAAATAGAACAGCCCGGCCACGTAGGTTATTACACCATCTGCGGGCGAAGTAATACGAAATTCCTGAGTGAACTGATTCTGATCTGAACCGCCATATTGGTCAAAACCCAATGCATTGATGGGCTGGCCGTCAACATCCCCAAAACCATCCACTTCATATTCCCGGTAAGCGGTAATGGAGGTCAGAATAAAATCACCAATCTCCCAATTCGCCTCAAGAGAGTGTCCCCAGGACGTAGAGTCGCTGAAGGGAATACTGTTGATATTGACCTCATCATTTTCATCGCCTGGCTGCACCGGTGCGATACTGTCGAGAATGCCCTGAATTTGATCATCATTGCCCCCATAAGGTTCCAGACTGCGTATTGGGGACGTTGTACCATCGGTGGTAACATCACCGTAATCGCTGACCCACTTCAGTTCTAGTGCCTCGGTAGGGAACCAACGCAACTTGCCACGAACAGACCAATCTTCCGTGCCATTAAGGTAGTCCCCGTCGTAATAGTTCTTGGTGTAACCATCAACATTGCTGCCATTAGCGGTGAGTCGATAACCTAAATTGTCGGTTATGGGCCCCGATAACGTTAGGCCTCCCCGGTATTCGTCATCACTGATGACAGTCCCCATCAATTCGCCGGTGTGATCCTCGGTGGGGTTTTGGGTGATGATATGGACGACACCGGCGGTGGAATTTTTGCCAAACAGCGTGCCCTGTGGTCCGCGCAACACTTCAACGCGCTGCACGTCCAACAACTGCATAAAAGACTGGCCAGAGCGACCCATTACCACGCCATCTACCATGGTGGAGACACTGGGCTCAGCAGCGGAACTGAAGGATTGCGTACCAATACCCCGTATGGAGAAAGAGGTCTGACGGGGGTTGGAACCCTTTTGCAAATTCAGCGACGGCACCAGAAAAGTCAGATCTTCCGAAGAATTGATCTGTGCCTCCTGAATCATACTGGCATCCAACGCAGTAACCGCCACGGCAACATCTTGCATGCTCTGTTCGCGTTTGGTGGCGGTGACGAGCACCTCTTCCAATGCTAGGCTTGAACTGCCCTGGGCAAAGCCTGTGGTAGCGCCCAAAGCGAGTATCAGGCCGGTAACAATGGGATTCAGTTGCGATCGTAGTTTCATAGTAAACCTCTTATTATTAGTAGATTGCCGTTTTCGGGCATTATTGAACTCGTTTACTCTTGATAGGTTTTTCATGGACGGGGTTCCTCAACGCTTTGCAGAGAGTTTTTCAACAGTAGCGACATCAGCAGAACAGTAACCCCAATCCAAAACAGCAGTGGCTCGTAGGGGTTAATGCCCCTCAACCACCCCATAGCCCGCAGGAAATTACAATCTGCGCTCAGCGAAGCCATGCAGGACAAGGAGGCCCACATACTCTCGCCGTTTTGCGCACTGACAAAGTGATAAACCACGCCCCACCAAGCCGCACTGAGTGCGATAATGGCAACGCCCAGGCCGGTGAATATGTTCAGTAACTTTTTGGTTTTCATTTAGATGTTCCCCGCGTGTAATTGCTTAACGGCGTAATCAACTGCCCTGGCGGTGAGCGCCATATAGGTGATTGACGGATTAACACAGGACGAAGAAGTCATGCAAGATCCATCGGTTACAAACAAATTTTTCACATCGTGTGCCTGGTTCCAACCGTTGAGCACAGACTCCGAAGGGTCATTACCCATTCGAGCGGTACCCATCTCGTGTATCGCATCGCCAGGTGTACTATTGCTTGTGAAACCCTTGACCATGGTTGCACCGGCAGTTTTCAACATTAGCTCTGCTTGCTCAACGACATCCACCGCCATGGCTTTTTCATTCTTGCCGAAGGCGCTATCAAAACGCACCTGAGGTATACCGAAGCGATCGACCTGATTGTCATCCAGCATCATGCGGCTGTTTTGATCCGGCAGGTGTTCACCAAAGCCACCCAGATACGCGATCCAGGGGCCCGGCGCGCGAAGACTCTGTTTAAAGCGAACACCAAAACCCGGCACTTGTTGCGACATTTGTTTCCAATCCATGCGCATAGAACCACCCTGATAGCCATAACCGCGCAGAAAATTCGGGCTCTGGCTCTGTCCCGGAAGATTTCTGAAGCGTGGAATATAAACACCGTTGGGTCGATTGCCTTTGTGATACTTATCCAGATCACCCGTCATGATGCCGTAGGCTCCATTGCCGTCGGTATGATCCATCAGGTAGCGCCCCAGAGCGCCACTGCGATTGGCCATGCCGTTGCGGAAGCTCTCGGACTTCGAGTTAAGCAATATCTGAGTGCTTGCGACTGTTGAAGCGCACAGAAACACCAGCTTTGCTCGATAGGTTTTCTTGGCTCCAGTTTGCGCATCGATAACCCGAACGCCTGAGACCTTCCCTTGAGCCGGGTCGTAATCCAATCCTTCCACCACGCTCTGAGTTAGAGTGGTCAAATTGCCGGTTTTTTCCGCCGCAGGAAGCGTTGAACTCTGGCTGCTGAAATAGGCGCCGACCGAACAGCCGCGGGCACATGGCCCGCAGTAGTGACAGGCACCGCGATTATTTTTGGCTTCAGTTTGAATCGCACAGCGGCCGATAGTCATGTGGCGCTCAGGAAAATTCTCCTCGATGGACTTCTTTATCTTGCGCTCCATAAAGTTCATTGCCATCGGCGGCTGAAACTCCCCATCAGGTAAATGGGGAAGCCCTAAAGCCTCACCACTAACACCAACAAACTTTTCCACGTAGGAATACCAGGGCGCAATATCCTTGTAACGGATAGGCCAATCAATACCGTGACCATCATTTTTGTTGGCTTCGAAATCCAGGTCGCTCCAACGGTAAACCTGCCGCCCCCATGTCAGAGAACGCCCACCCAACACATCACCGCGCTTCCACTGGAAGGGCTTTTCCTCGTTATAAACGTAGGGGTTTTCTTTGTCGTTATTGAAAAAGTGCCGGGTGGTTTCGTCAAAGGCATAAATCTTGCTTTGAATGGCGTATTCATTTTTATATAGCTCACGCAGGGGTTTTCCGCCGAAGGGAATATCCCAAGGTGCCATGTGCTCGCCTTTGTAATCCGCGCCATGGCGAATCGGAGCGCCCCGCTCCAGCATTAGCACTTTTAGTCCTTTCTCGGTCAGCTCCTTCGCAGCCCAGCCTCCGGATATACCAGAGCCCACTACAATGGCATCAAAATCGGTCTCTGTATTCATGATGACCACTGCCTCCCAATCTCTGAAAACTCTATATCTGTATACTCCATTGGCATGGGGTCATAACGCAGCTCCTCTGTGGCACCCACTTCGGAAGTGTAATAACCCAGTACCGTCAGCTCTTTGATTTTGCTAAAGAACGGCTTGCCCTCATCTTCCGGCCCGGGCAACAAACTGCCCTCACCCTCACCGGCCATTCCGTCTGTCTCTGGTTTGTAATCTTTAATGTCTTTTTCAGCCTGCTCTAATGCATTGATTCTCTGCTCTGCGCTGCATTCAAGAAAACGTTTTTCAAAGTTGTCCGTACAATACTGATCCAAAGCTTCCAGCCCGGCAAAAAATATCTGTCGCTCCCGGTCGGTGTACCAGTCCGATACCATCACTTCGACAAAGTGAGGAACGCCTGCATCAATGGCTCCCGGTGTATCAGTGCGGGGGATGATAATTTCCGTCAGCACGGAGCATTTCTCTCTCTGAAGTGCGGTAAAAATGGGTGTTTTTACTGCCACGCCGCTGTCGACACCGGCAAGCACTGCCCGTGCGACCGACGCCGAGGCGAGGCCACCCAACACCATGGCCGTATTTTTTAGAAGTGTTCTGCGGTCCATAACTATGCCTCCTGGGGCGCGGCTTGTTGGCGCGTGGACTGAAATCTGGATTTTATTAGGCGGTAGAGGCCGTAGATCAAACCCAGGGTCAGGAGCAACACGGTCAAAGCTACAAGACTGAGTTTCACCATCCATGGTCCATAACCTTTTTTGTCAGAGTTAGTGGAACTCATATACAATTCTCGCGCGCCTTCCGCATCGATGTCATTTTGTTTGTCTGCAATAAGTTTCTGCAACTGCTCCACTCGCTCGGGATACTGCTCCGCCACGTTGTTCTCCTCAGAGGAATCAAGCTTGAGGTTAAAAAGCAGCGAGCCGTGGGCGTAATGACTGAACCCTAGAAGCGGCTCGAGAAATCTCGGATAGCCTTTACGCGGCAGCTTCACTTTCCAATCACCATCGCGCAAAGCAATCACCTTGTAATTCGTCGCAGAGTTGTAGAAGAACTGCCTGGCACTGTCCTCCACCCCGCCGGTCAACACAGCGGAGATATCACTGCCATCGATAGTCCGATCATCAGGCAAGGAAACTCCGGCAAGAGCGGAAAATGTAGGCATCAAATCCAGCATACTGGTAGGTGTAGCCACGACGCGTCCGGGCGCGATTCGCGCAGGCCAGTGGGCGACCGTTGGCACCAGCTGACCGCCTTCGAAAGCAGTACCCTTACCATCGCGCAGCGACCCGGCAGAGCCCCCCTCATCACCCATGACTAACCAGGGGCCGTTATCAGAGGTAAAGATAAGAAGCGTGTTTTCCAGTAAACCAAGCTCTTTGAGCTTTTCAACGACCTGCCCTGTGCTCCAGTCGAGTTCCTGCACCACATCACCGTACAAGCCCAGTTCCGAAGAACCCTCAAACTCGGGCGACACATAAATGGGTACGTGCGGCATACTGTGAGCCAGGTACAAAAAGAATGGCTGGTCTGCGTGACGCTCAATATAGTCAACGGCTTTTTCGGTATAGCGCTTGGTCAGGTAGCGCTGGTCGATAGGCTCGGGAATCATCTCTTCGTTTTCGTAAAAGAAAAAGTTGGCCATGTCATTGCTGTAGGGCACGCCGTAAAACTCGTCAAAGCCCTGATTTAGAGGCATATAACGTTCGACGTGGCCCAAGTGCCACTTGCCGACCATGCCGGTGTGATAGCCCGCCTGCTTAAGCTGCTCGGGAATAGTAATTTCTGATTGCGGCATGCCGTCGGGTGCGTCGTACATGAACACGTGTTTGATGCCCATGCGCGCTGCCAGCCGGCCCGTCAATAAACCCGCTCGGGACGGTGTGCACACAGGAGCAGCAGCGTAGAACTGCGTGAGCTTGAGCCCGTCAGCGGCCAACTGATCAATATGAGGCGTCTGTATTCCCTGTGCACCAAAGCTACTAATATCACCGTAGCCCAGGTCATCGGCAAGAATCACGATGATATTGGGAGCACGCTCAGCGGCAGTAGCAGGCTCCACATCGGCAGGTTCGGCGACGACACATAGAGCCGGCAACAAAACACAAAGCGCAATCAAGCTACGCGCCCATCCTCTGTTAGTTGCCTGTGACATACGCCTATTCGCCCTTCGCACTGATATTTTCTGCCTGATGTCCGCCAGCCTTGCGATCAAATAACCAGATAGCGCCGAACACCGGTAGCAACAACAGCGGCACATAGGCAACCGCCTGGAATGACTCCACCGAGGCATAACGAACAGCACCCTCCATCGCCTCTGGCGACAGGGATGCGAGTTTTTCTGCGCCACCGGCTGCCTCTGCTTTTGCAGCGTCAAAAATAGATCCCATCTGTGGCAGAACAAACTGAATGGACATGCCGCCGGCAAAGCCCATCAGACCCATGGCCATCGCTCCGCCACGGGGAAAGCGCTCAGAGGTGATCGCCAACATAGTGGGCCACAGATAACACACGCCAACACCCCAAACGGTAGCCGCAGCAAACGCGAGTACCGGTGAAGACGCCAGGCTGAGCAAGTACAGGCCTATGCCCGCAGACAGGCAGCTGAAAAACATCAGGCCTACCGAGGAAATTCGCTGCACGATGGGACCTGCAAAATGGCGCATGACAAACATCAGCGCACTCACATATACAAGCAGAAGAATGCCCTGCATACCCACGATATTGGACAGCGCTATGTTGACCCACTGCCCTGGAGCAAGCTCTGCAGCCGCGGTGAGATACATACAAACCCAGAACACCCAGAACATTGGGCGTTTGATGAGTTCAGCAAACATCTCCCCGTAACTAACACCCGCCGCTACGCGTTCTGTTTGCGGAAATACTGAACGGGCTACCATAAAGGCCAGAACCAGCGCGGGAATAAGCAGCACAAACATGTTCACTTCCCAGGGAATGCCAAGGGCAGTGATGGCGACACCCAGCAAACCACCCACAACGATGCCCGCAGGCCACCAGGCATGCAGAATATTGAGGCGATGCGTCTTCTCTTCTGGATACAGCGCCGCCACCATGGGGTTTGAGGCGGCTTCTACCGCGCCCCAGCCGAGTCCCGTCAGCAGAAGGCTGACCAGCACCGTGGTTTCCACCGCGGGTCCCACAGTCATGGTCGTCGCCGCGAGCAGACCCAGAGCTCCGGCCACGTAACCCAGCGCCGACAATAACAACATGCGCTTCATGCCAATCAAGTCAACCAGGGCGCTACCAAACAATAAGGTTAGCGCGAAGCCGGTGAAGGTGGCCCCCAGTGCTTCGCCCAGCATGGCTGCAGAATTTACCAGATCGATCTTGTCGTAAATTTCCGCCTGTAGATTCGGCGCGATATTGGCACGAACCGCAAAACCCAATCCGATCATGAAGATGGATAGATTACCTACATGATGAAGGCGCTTTCGGTCGATTTGCATTTCGCTCACAATATTATCTCCAGACTCTTCATGCTTATTGGCATTGGCTTTCTTAGCTCAAGCCGAGTATTCGTCGGTTCGCCGCATCATTTGTTGCCGACCCTGCGAAGTCATCAAATGCTTTGTCGGTAGTGCGAATAATGTGTTGGTTAATAAAATCGACACCCTCTCTGGCACCATCTTCAGGGTGCTTTAGGCAACACTCCCATTCCAGTACCGCCCAGCCGTCGTAACCATATTTTGCGAACTGGCTGAAAATACCGGAGAAATCTACCTGGCCGTCGCCCAGAGAACGGAAACGCCCCGGCCTATCCTTCCAACCCTGGTAGCCACCGTAAACGCCGCTCTTACCGCTAGGGTTAAATTCCGCATCCTTCACATGAAACATCTTGATGCGCTCATGGTAGTAGTCAATAAACTGGATGTAGTCGAGTTGCTGCAGCAGGAAGTGACTGGGGTCATAGAGAATGTTGCAGCGTGAATGGCCGCCAGTGGCTTCAAGGAAGCGCTCAAATGTCACGCCGTCGTGAAGGTCTTCACCGGGATGAATTTCGTAACACACATCCACGCCCGCATCGTCGAACGCGTTTAGTATCGGCAACCAACGCTCCGCAAGTGTCTTAAAACCCAACTCAACCAGGCCCTCGGGTCGCTGTGGCCAGGGGTACATCATTTGCCACAGAAGTGCGCCGGAGAATGTAGCATGGGCATTCAGCCCCAGGTTTCGGCTAGCCTTGGCTGCCAGAAGCAATTGATCTACTGCCCACTCCTGCCGTGCAGCCGGATTACCGCGAACCGCTTTAGGCGCAAAGCCGTCAAACAATTCGTCGTAAGCGGGATGTACCGCCACCAATTGTCCCTGCAAATGTGTCGAGAGCTCGGAGATCTCAACGCCTCCTGCGGCGCAAATACCTTTCAGCTCATCGCAGTAATCCTGGCTTTCGGCCGCGAGGGACAGATCGATCAGTCCGGACTCCGAGGTGGGTACCTGAATGCCCTTATAGCCGAGATCACCTGCCCAGCGGGCCATATTAGCGAGGCTGTCGAAGGGAGCATCCTGCCCCATAAACTGTGCCAGAAATATGGCGGGACCTTTCATCGCAGACATACTGTTAGCCTTCTCTCTCAGTGTTGTTCAAAACGATGCCACTTGATATCGCTATTGCTCGCTGCAACCGCGAGTTCGATAAATGTCATACCGCGTACGGCGTCTTCGATTCCCGGACAATCGGCCGCGCGCTGGTCGGGTGTCTCGCCTTTTTCACGCGCACGAATCTGTCCGGCAAAAGCCATGTAGATATTAGCAAAGGCTTCCAGATAGCCCTCTGGATGACCCGCGGGTGTACGGGTGTTAGCCGCGGCCAAGTGCCCCAGATAATCGCCGCCAGTACGCAGCTTCTGGGTGGGCTTACCAGGCGACTTCAGCCACAGGGTATTCGGTTCCTGTTGTGACCATTGCAGGCTGCCCTTGTCTCCAGAAATGCTTATATTGAGCGCATTTTCTTCACCCGCGCAGATCTGGCTGGCATGCAACAGGCCCTTCGCTCCACGCTCGAAGCGCATCAGTACGCAGCCGTCGTCATCCAACTCACGTCCATCGACAAAAGCGGTCAGGTCAGAACAGATTTCGCTGATTTTTTCGCCGGACATATACTCAGCCAAATTGGCCGCATGAACGCCGATATCACCCATACAACTGCTGACACCCGCTCGACTCGGGTCCAGACGCCAGGCGGCCTGTTTATTATCTGCATCTTCTTGACGGTCAGCCAGCCAACCCTGTGAATACTCCACTACCACCTTGCGAATCTTGCCCAGCTCACCGTCCAATATTCGTTGACGGGCTTCTTTCACCAGAGGATAGCCGGTGTAGGTATGCGTAAGTCCGTACAGAAGACCAGTTTCCTGCAGTAGTGTGCGTAGCTTGAGAGCCTCGGCCAGGTCGAAGGTTGCCGGCTTGTCACTCATGACATGAAACCCGGCTTGAAGAGCCGCTTCGGCGACAGGAAAGTGCATATGATTGGGTGTAACGATGGCGACAAACTGCATGCGTTTATCTGCCGATAGAGCAGCCTCTGCACTCATCATCGCCTGGTAATCAGGATAAACTCGCTGCACCGGCAGGCCTAGAGCGGCTCCAGATCGCGCTGCCCTGTCGGCATCGCTGCTGAAGGCCCCACAGACCAGCTCAATCTCACCATCCAGGTTCGCAGCCATTCGATGAATAGCACCGATAAAGGCACCCTCGCCTCCACCGACCATTCCCATTCTTATTTTTACCACTGTGGTACTCCCAGACCCTGCCTATGCGCAGAGAACCTGCTGCGTTTTCGAACACGCGGCACTAGAAGCTGAATCATCTCCCGAGCAGCTCCACAATTCTTGGAGAAAATCCGTTATGATTAGAACAAATTCGGCGTTGGCGAACTAAAATGACAAAACTGGTTTTCAACTCCCTGGAAAACATAGAGCAGAATTTTGCCGTGCTCGAACTGATTCCGGACACCCATGCCTGGGTAAAAGATCGCGATGGACTGTTTGTGTTTGGCAATCGGCTGTTCTATGAGCGCTTCGGTATTAGCTCAATGCGAGGACTGGTGGGGAAAACCGATTATGACCTGGCGCCGGCAGATATGGCACAACGCTATTGCGCAGACGATGACCGCGTACTTGATGGCGGCGCTGTCACCGACCGATTGGAACTGATGCTGGGAAAAGCTGAGTCCGTTGAATGGTTCCTCACGTCCAAGTCGCCGGTGTATAACCAGGCGGGAGACATTATTGCCAGCTTCGGCATCAGCCGCCATCTAAACCGGTCCGAGCGCAAACTCGTGCCCTACCAGGAACTGAGCACGCCCATCGATTACATTCAGGAGCATTTCGCCAGCCATCTATCAGTAGACGCATTGGCGCGCGCATGCAACTTGTCAGTCAGTGCCCTGGAAAGACGCTTCAAAAAACATCTGCAAAAAACGCCCCATCAGTACATTACCGAGGTACGCCTTGATCATGCCAGGCGTCTGTTATTGGACACAGAGAAAAGTATCGGCACCGTCGCGCTAGAGACGGGCTTCGCCGATCACAGCCACTTTACCCGGGCTTTTAGCAAACACTTTGGTCAAGCACCCAGTTCGCTGCGATAAGCGTGAGCTACATGATGAACGAAGCTAATAAACATCGTAATATAGCGGCTAATAAAAACTTAGTGAGGCAAGGAGAAGCATGAGCGGCAATCCTCAAGATAATCAGAAGGTCGAAGTTTCCTTCGACCCATCGCACACTCTTCCTGCTCTGTTGGAACAACATTTACAGAACCACCCCCGGGCCACAGCGCTGATTCAAGGGGACTGCGTGCGCAGTTGGGAAGATTCCATACATCGTATTTATCAAATGGCTAATGGATTGATCGAACTCGGGATACAAAGAGGAGACCGAGTCGCCTTGTTGTCACGCAACAGCATGGCCTACTCAGAGTTGTTCGCTGCTATTCTGATCTCAGGGGGCTGTGCTGTGCCGCTACAGTCGATGATCAGCGATCACAGTCTAAATTTAATGCTCAAGGATTCGAGTGCAAAAGTTCTGATTGTAGCCAAAGAACTGTCAGCGATGGCAGAGCCATTTTTGCAAGAGCAGTCACAGCTGTTGGTCGGCGGATTGATGGGATTCGATTTTGGGGATGAACAAACCATCGACTTCGAAGCCTGGCTCAAAACGCAATCGACCGCCGCACCGGGAGTTGTACTAGACCCGGAAGACGAATTTAATATCATTTACAGTTCAGGAACGACCGGAGTACCCAAAGGAATCGTGCACAACCATCGCACGCGCCAGGCTCTGGCTGCTGCATTGATGACCATGGGGTTTAGCCCGGAGGCGATGAATCTGGTGTCGACTCCACTGTATTCAAACACGACTATCACAACATGGTGGCCATCTCTGTGCGCAGGAAGCGCACAGATAATTTCGGAGAAGTTTGATACTGAAACTGCGCTTAACC
>JADGEN010000055.1 GCA_016744355.1 Halieaceae bacterium | reverse complement strand
ATTATACCCCGTGTATTTTCCTGGTTCACTCGGACTCGGAGTGGCCAAACAACATTCGGCGCAGGGATCCCTCGCCCAGAGCACGGTCAATTTCCTCGAATGCAATCAGGGGAATAAGCACTAACAACATTAATACGCTAGAGGCTATCTTCTTCAGCATGGGATTGCTTGTAACCTCGGCAACAATCTGGGCGACTGAGTGCCCATGTACCAAGCCTACGACCAACTCTTCGATGCCCGTGAACACGATCAACAAAACCAGGAAAGCCAATGACTTCCACAGAATCCTGTGTAGCAAAATTTTCGGCTGCATTCTGGTTCCGACCCCCACAGCTCTTCCTATAAGTATGAATTTACCCAGCAGCAGTGCTTTGATGACGGCCATGCTCAACGGTAAAATTGACAACCCGCCCTTACTCAGCATGGCATTTTGATACAACAGCATGGTACTGAAGCACACCAATAGATAAGCACTGATAATCGCGTACTCGACCATCTCTGCCTTGAGTCGCTGCTTTATGTTGCGCTCTCCCTGAACTTCTACACTCATCTATTTTATTCTCCGAGGTCCTTAGGGACGTCCTGTAATTATAGCAGCGGGGCTGCGACAATCTGTGTGTGCTATAAAATCCACGCTGATACTATCATTTGTCGATACCCTTAGGATCTATTTCTCCATAACTATGCATGAGGGCCGCGCGATAAGCGGCGCCATCCCCCATGAATTCTGCTGTGCTCAGGAAGCTTATATTGACGTGGTCAGGCAGGCTGGAGACTGTGTGAAACAATCCCATGTTCGGTGCCAAAGGCCCAAAGCCGAGGTAGTCGATGAGTTTTGCCCCGGCCAGATAAGTGTCGGTGTGCATGCCCGGTACGTTGGTCACCACGGTGTTGACGACCGGTGGCAGTTTGTCGATACGTCCGGAGGAAATCATCCACTGGCCCAGCCAGAGGATGATGGCGGGGTGAATGTCATCGGCGAGTCTTAAAAGGGCGTGTGGGTTGCCTTTTTTGCTGCGCTTTTTACTACGGGAAGAAGCGGTCTTTATCGCCTGCAAACGCTCTCGCGCGTCTTCTATGTCAGTGAAAAGGCATAGGCGCGCAACGCTAACCTGGTTGCCTGCGTGGTCATCGCTGTCCTTGCGCCGTATATCGATAGGCATGAGCGTTTGCAGGTTTTCCTGTGGTAGCTCGTTTTGATCGAGCAGGTACTTACGCAGGGCACCGCCTATGACACACAGTGCGATATCGTTAATAGTGCACTGATACTTTTTTTCTAATTTTCGCAGTTGCTTCATGCTAATTCGCACGTGCCCTGTGACCCGCTCTGCAGCCACCGGGTGGTTAAAGCGCAGTTGTGGAATGGCTTGGCTTTCTACTCCAGGCTTGGAATCATCGGTCTGTAGAATCTGTGGCAGTAACTTCAGCAGCGTCGCTGCAAGGTCAACCGGTCGCTCGATACTGTGCCACCACGCTTTGCCGTATTTCATCCACCAGGATGGCGCGCGAAATGCCTTGTCGACAGGCTTCTCAATGGGCATGGACTCGGCGAGGGCGGGCGAGCCGGGTTCGGGGCTGAGGCTGTGTAGGCTGCTGGCCAGACGCAGCGCGCTTTTCCCATCCATAACTGCGTGGTGAATCTTGAAAAATATTGCCGTGGCGCCCCGGGGAATGCCCTCCAGTCCATCTAGCCCCTCTACCAATAAAACCTGCCACAGCGGTTTGGCGCGATCCAGGGGTTGGGCGTGAAACTGGCCAACGAGTCGATGGAACTCGTGCCAGTTTTGGGGTTTTGGCAAGGCCACACGATTAATATGGTAGGACATGCTGAAATGGCTGTCTTCCACCCAGTAGGCCTTGTCCAAACCCAGAGCAACTTCGTCAAGCCGACACTGCAGTATAGGAAAGTGCTGATCGATAATTTTTTCGAAATCAGTCTCCAGGACGTTGAAGAGCTTTGCAGCGCCCCGTTTCCCTCCAGTGTCATACAGCATCACCGCAGACATATGCATGGGTATGTTGGGAAGTTCTCCCCCGATCATCAGATTGTCCAAAGCCCCTAGCTGATGCATATTCCTCTAATCCCATTTGGCCTATTCAATACCCTAAATCTAGCAGAGATGGACGGCAGTGCATTGATCTATTCGATGAGTGTTGCCAAATTGACTGGCCGAGTAAACCTCCTATACTGCGTGCATGACAAAACTTACTGATAAACAAGCCACCCTGTGTGTGCATGCCGGTGTGACGCCGGATGCCACCCATCAGGCCATTATGACGCCGATATACCAGACGTCTACCTATGTACAGGACTTCCCGGGTCAGCCGAAAACACATGATTATGGCCGCGCAGGCAACCCCACCCGTGACGCACTGGAGCTGTCACTGGCCGCCCTAGAGGGGGCCGATCACAGTATCTCTTTCGCCTCGGGCCTGGCCGCAGTGCAGGCGGTGGCTCAGTTACTTAAGCCTGGCAGCCATGTGCTGGTATGCGATGACGTTTACGGCGGCAGCGGGCGCCTGTTCCGCGAGTTGTTTGCCCAGTACGACATTGAGTTCGACTTTGTTGATATGACCACTGCAGCAGACCTGCAGGCCTGCTTCAAACCCAATACCCGGATGGTATGGGTGGAAACCCCTACTAATCCCCTGCTCAAAGTTATCGATATCGCGGCGATTAGCGAGATGGCCCACGCAGCCGGGGTCATGGTGGTGGTCGACAATACTTTCGCCTCACCCATCTTTCAATCACCGCTGCAGCTTGGTGCCGACGTAGTTCTGCACAGTTTAACCAAGTACATTGGTGGGCACAGTGACATCATTGGTGGCGCCTTGATGCTCAATGACCAGGATTTGCATGAACGCCTGCGCTTTATCCAGTTTGCCGCTGGAGCGGTGAACGCGCCTATGGACTGCTTCTTGTTGCTGCGCAGCATCAAAACCCTGGCAATCCGCATGCAGGCCCACCAACATAACGCTATGAACTTTGCCCTGGCCCTGCAGGATATGCCGGCATTCAGTGAGGTCATTTACCCCGGGCTAGCCAGCCATCCGCAACACGAACTCGCGCGCCGACAAATGCGCGGCTTCTCCGGTATTGTTAGCGTACGTCTGGAGGGTGATTTTGCCCGGGTGGCCAGGTTTATGCAGGCCCTGCAAGTATTCTCCCTCGCGGAGAGTCTGGGTGGGGTGGAGTCACTGATCAACCATCCCGAGACTATGACCCATGCCTCCGTTCCCGAGCCTCTGCGCCAGAAGCTGGGCATTGATTCCAATCTGCTACGTTTTTCAGTGGGCATTGAAGATGTGGAGGACCTGATTAGCGATGTTAGTCAGGCTCTGGCGTCGCTATAGAACTCGCAACCGTGTATGAACCCAGCGCCCTGTCCCTGTTGCCACCGCTGCTGGCTATCGCATTGGCGATCAGTACACGGCAGGTATTGCTCTCACTGGGCGGTGGTATCTGGCTAGGTTACTGTCTGCTACTGCAGGCCAACCCACTTACCGGGCTGGCAGCCAGTATCGACGGTGTGGTCGCCGTATTTGGCGATGCCGGTAACACCCGGGTATTGATATTTACCCTGCTGGTAGGCGGATTGCTGGCCACTATGGAAAGCAGCGGCGGGGTTAGGGGTTTTATCGCCTGGCTGGAAGCGCGTAACTGGGTGAGCAGCCCGCGCCGCGCACAATTTATGGCCTGGGGCATTGGCATTGTCATCTTTGTTGAATCCAATATCACTTTACTGGTGGCCGGCGCGGTGTCCAGACCACTGTTCGACCGGTTCCGCATATCCCGGGAAAAGCTCGCTTACTTAATCGACTCAACCTCGGCGCCTATCTGTATCCTGATTCCCTTCAACGCCTGGGGTGCTTTTAATATAGGGATTATTGCGAGTACTGGCGAGAGCGAACCACTGAGTCTGTTCTTTATGGCGATTCCGTTGAACCTTTATCCCATCACCGCCGTGTTGTTGGCCGCTTTTACAATCATCAGTAAACGTGAAATCGGTCCCATGCGCGCAGCCCAGCAGCGCACTTTGGACGGCGAGGTACTGTGGCCCAATGCCACGCCCATGGTTGATCCTGCGGTACTGGCTCAGGAAACCGGTAGCAGCACGCCGCCGCGGGCAATCAATATGTTGTTGCCTATCATCACCATGGTGCTGGCATTACCCGTGGCACTATTGATTACTGGAAATGGTGATATGAGTGCGGGGTCGGGTTCAACCAGTGTGCTATGGGCGGTAATGGCGGCTTTGTTGGCTAACTGGCTATGCGTGCTGGCGGTGCGCAGTCACACAGTCACCCAGCTTACCGACATATTTTTTAAAGGGGCGGGTGGCTTGGTGCCGGTCGCGGTAATCCTGTTGTTGTCGATGGCGCTGGGTGGTGTTGCTTCGGCTCTGCAAGGGGGGCAATATCTGGCGGGAATTATTGGCGCGGACACTGCGCCGGCACTGCTACTGCCCTTATTGTTTCTCACCTCTGCGGCTATCGCCTTTGCCATCGGCTCCAGCTGGGGGACCTTTGCTATCATGATTCCCATAGCATTGCCCATTGCAGTAGCCCTGGGTTTCCCACCGGCGCCGTTTCTGGCGGCGGTTCTGTCCGGCGCGATTTTTGGCGATCACGCCTCGCCTATCAGCGATACCACTATCGTGGCATCGATGGCCGCGGCGACCGACCATATCGATCACGTGCGCACGCAGTTACCTTATGCTGTAGTAGCGGGAGTCATTTCTACGCTGGGCTTTGCTTTGATGGGTGCCAGCCTTTAGGGAGCAGAAATGTCGCTACTGCCATCGTAGGTAAAAAGCTGGGTTTGTGGTGTAAGTGAACCGCCCCCGGGATTTCTACTGTTTTTTAGGTTTGGACGCGGTCTTTTTTCTGCTCGCCGATTTTGGCTTTGGCTTTGGCTTGGTCAGACCTGCCGCATCCTCCAGTTCTACCAGAGAATCTTCCATATAGTCGATCAGACGCTGTACCTGGGGCACTGAGCGACGGCAGGCGACGATACCGAAATCGACATTTTTGTCATTGGTCAGCAGTGTAATGTTCACCGCGACACCATCGGTGACGATCGAAACCGGATAGGACCCGTCGAGGCGCGCCCCGTTCCAGTACATAGGCTCGAGTATGCCGGGAACATTGGAAATGACAGTGTTAAACGCAGGTATGCGACTGGCCAGCCCCAGAGGCATCAATAGCATGGCGGGGGCTGCCATTGTCAGGGTGATCAGCTGGATTTCAGCCGGCGACATACTCTTGTAGAAAGCTCTTCCGGCTTTTACCGATTCCTGGATCTTAACAAAGCGTCTGGCCGGGTCCTTGATATTAGTCGCCAGGTCAGCATTGATCGAGGCTACCGCGTTGGACGAGTCAATATCACCCTCCTGGCGGATAGAAACCGGCACCATGGCCTTGAGAGACTCTTCGGGCAGTTCGGCATGAGTCTCGAGGTAGCGGCGCAGGGCGCCAGCACACATTGCCAACACCGCGTCGTTGAACGTACCGTCGAAGGCTTTGCCCACGGCGCGGATACGCGCAAAGGACCAGGACTGGGCTACGAATCGGCGGGCGCCGTCAACCGAAGTATTGAGCGAGCTGCGCGGCACTTTCATAAAGGGCAGTGTCAGCGCACCACCCCGGCCAGTCCAGGCTTGGGCGAACTGCTTCACCGCTCCGAAAACGTGCTTGCTGGTGTCGAATCTAGCCTTCAGTACCTCGGAAACATTGCGTATTTCCGCGTCGCTAAAATCGCTTTGGCCCTTATGGGGCAGGGTGGCACGGTAACGTTCCCAGGCCGTCAGTGACATGGGCGACTCCGGCAGACGCGCCTTGGGGTCCGCCGAGAGCATGCTGCGCGCCAGGTGCATGGAGCGTGCGCCGTCCACAGCGGCGTGGTGCGTTTTGGAGTACACAGCGAACTGGCGGTTTTGCAGGCCTTCGATCAAGTGTGTCTCCCACAGCGGGCGATGGCGATCCAGCAAGGTACCGTGCAGACGCGAGACCAGGTTGAAAAGTTCACGATACCTGCCCGGCCCCGGTAGGGCGGAGTGGCGAATGTGGTAGTCAAGATCCAGCGCGGGGTCCGGCTCCCAGTAGGCAGGCCCGGCCAACCCCAGTGGCCCTGTCTTCAGAAGGTCACCGAAGGGAGGCAGAAAAGTGTCTACGTCGCGGAGATTGTGCGCCAGGTCGTGCAAAAATTCTTGCTCGTTGACCCCCTTGGGCAAGGTATACAGACTTACTCCGCCAACGTGCATGGGAGTTTCCCTGGTCTCTGTGAGCAAGAAGCCTTTGTCCAGTGCGCCTAGTTTATTCATAAGGTCTGTGCCCGCTTGTCTTTTTACAGAAAGGCCATCATACCCTCCTGTACACAGTTTTATAGGCCGAACAGGGCGCTAATGTCATTAGTCACTATTGGCAACTTCCAGCGGCGTTTCAGCTTCCGCTTCGTCAAGCTCCATATCTTCAAAATATTCCTCTTCAAACCCGGAGCCGAAATCACTAAAGGGATCTTCTACTAACCCATCGTGAACCAGGGACTCACGGTGCTGCAGATAAACCTCGCGGATAAACACATAGTCGTCACCGCTGATAAGCCCTTCCGCATCCAATAACGCGGCACGATCATTGACACTATCACCTGCTGCAAGAGTGATGCTCTGGCTACCTTGCAGCAATTGAAGTGGATTGAGTAAGGTATCGACCACTGTGCCCACTGAGTCTCTTGCGGTGCTGGGGCCAAGAAACGGCAACTCAATATAAGGCCCGGATTCCACCGCCCAAAACCCTAATGTTTGCCCGAAGTCCTCGTGGTGTTTTTCCAGGCCAAATGCGGGGTAGGCAACGTCGAAGAGACCACCTAGCCCCACCGTGGTGTTGACCACCAGCCGGCCGGCATCTCCTGCAGCCCGCTTGAACTTGAGCTGCAGCAAGTTATTGATCGTCGCCCTGACATCGTCAATATTATTGAAAAAACTGTTCACACGCCGCTTCACAAAAGATGGAGTAACGGATGTGTAAGTAGTCGCAATGGGCTTCAGAACCGCGCTATCCATCGCTCTGTTAAAGCCGTGGACAGTTCGGTTTACCTCGACTAAAGGGTCTTGATTGGCATGAGATGTTACGGGAAGGGTTGTCAACAGGATACCCGATACGAAAGCCAATGCGACAATCAGGGCTGGACGTCTACGGCTGGCCCGGCGCAATGATGCTCGTAATTTTCGGTCGTTGGTTGCCAGTATGGCTGTTGCTGTGCAGAGCATGGTCCCGCTTCCTTCGTTAACTTCAATTTGAAGGAAGCACTATAGTCTTGCTGCTAAAAATGATCTGTGGCATTTAGTCCATTATTTATGCCCAATCGTACAATTATGGACTCAGTGATTGTTGAGAAGCCCTGCTTTTAGCTGCGGAATGCGCCCGGGGGCTTGCCGATGTTTTTGCGAAAGGCCTTGCGAAAGGCCGGCTCCGATTCGTAGCCGCAGCGCTCTGATATTACCGCCAGACTCATTGAACTCGATTGCAGTAACACGATTGCCTGCTGCATGCGCCAGGAAGTGAGGTACTGCATAGGGGTTGTGGCCGTGAGTTCACTGAATCGGCTGGCAAAGGAGGAGCGGCCCATGGCGGCTTCAGCGGCCAGACTGTCCAGAGTCCAGTGCCGCTCCGGGTGCATGTGGATACCGGTTAGTGCGCGACCCACACGCGGGTCGAACATGGCTGCCAACAGACCCTCCTTCACAGCCCCCGTCGTGATCTGATGACGAATAATCTGAATGAATAACAGGTGGGCCAGCTTATTGATCGCGGTATAGAAACCCGGTGCAGCACCCTGTAACTCCCCGACCATAAGGTCTATCAGGGTTCGGACTTGTGGTACGGCGCTCATGTGGGACATATCCAATACGATTACCGGGGGCAGGGAATCCAGAAGAGGCCAGGCCGCAGGATTGTTGAATTCAAAAAAGCCGCAGCTAAGGTGCGCGCCAGGGGGCTGTTCCGGGTCGAACCCGGCGTTGACCTCCTGCTCGGCCGGCACCACCTGCGAGCTGGCCATGATGTGTTGCTCGTCCCGGGGGAAGAACACCAAATCACCCGCGGCGAGTGAACGGGGTGCGTCACCCTCCACGTGTAGCCAGGCCTCGCCACGGCTGAGAAGATGGAAGGGCATGCGCCTGCTGCCCGAGGTGTCTACCGCCCATGCCCCACAGAACTCACCGCTGACGTAAATCTCTGCAGCGAGCTGTAGGTGAGTCAGCACTGCGCTGAGAGAGTCTGGTCCCTCCAGGTAGATATCTGGACTATTGGACATAATACTGCGCCATATAGATACGAGTCGTTCGATGGATTCGAACTATAGTACAGCCTCATTTCGGGAACAAGGAGAGCGTCATGCAAACGATTACACTGTTCAGTAAGGATTACTGCCCCTATGGCAAAGCCGCGAAGTCTTTATTGCGTGAAAAGGGTTTGTCATTCAATGAAATAGAGGTGGGCAATAACCCTGAGCTTCTGGCATACATGATTGATATTAGTGGACGCCACACCGTGCCGCAGATTTTCTTTGGAAAAGAACACATAGGCGGTTACACCGAGTTGGCGGACTACTTTGCCAATTTGCCCGAATTCGAGATGGTGGGGGCGTGCGCTATGGGTGCATGACTGTTTGCAAAAGGTTCTGGGCAAACACCCATCTGCTTCGATGGGTTCGCAGCGATATTAGTAAGTTATTGATGCTTGGTCCGAAGTAAATATTTTACTTCTTCGAGTGCTTGTATACTGAAATGATAATCATTATCATTCGCATTAATTTCACAAGCTAACTCAGAGACCCCAATGAAAACATCCGCCGCCCTGTTGGGCATTGCAATCACCTTCGCGTCTACCCTGGCTCTTACACAGAACGAAGAGCTAGAGGAAATAGTAGTATATGGTCAGCTGTCGCGCTTCTCTGCGCTTAAATCCGACACTCCGATAATGGAGACTGCTCGTTCAGTCTCTATTATCTCGGAGCAACAGATTATCGACAAAGGCGCCCTGACGCTTGATGACACCTACACCTACAGTGCGGGCGTAACAGGTGAGACCTACGGCTACGCCACCAGGGGAGACTGGGTGAAGGTACGCGGGCTCGATGTTCCCCAGTATCAGGACAGTCTCCAGTCATTGTTTGGTAACTACAACAATACCCGCCCCCACATCTATACATTGGAGCAGGTGGAGATCCTCAAAGGCCCCGCATCGGTTCTCTATGGGCAGGGCTCACCAGGCGGTTTGGTGAACATTATCAGCAAGCGTCCTCAGGAAGAGAGCCGTCATGAAATCACCGCGGATTACGGTAACTATGATCACGCCCAGATCGGTTTGGACAGCACTGGTGCTTTGGCAGCCTCAGGTGACTGGTTATACCGGTTCGTAGGGGTCTATAAAGACAGTGACACGCAGGTCGATGAGGTGTCAGACAAAACCGTGGTGTTGGCACCCTCTGTAAGCTGGCGTCCAGGAGATGACACGGACATCAGTGTGCTGCTTAATTATACTGAGACCGAGGGTGACGCCGCTGCCCAGTTTCTGCCGATTGCCGGCACACTGGAGCAAGCACCTAACGACAAGCGTATCGACAGCAGTGCTTATCTTGGCGATTCGCAGTTCAATAAATTTGACGCTTCCACCTTCTCCGCAACCCTGTTGGCTAGCCATCGTTTCAACGATATCTGGAGTATGGAATTTACTTCCCGCTATACCGATGCAGATGCCGATTACCAACAGGCGTGGCCGTCTTTTATCGGTGGTGATCGCTACGTATATAACTCCGATGGCAGTCTCTACAAAGACGGCACAGTACCTCGCAGCTGGTATCGCTCTGATGCCACCTCCGAGCAGGCCGCTGTCGATGTGCGCTTTCGTGCCAACTTTAATACCGGGGCAATCGCTCACAACTTGCTGATGGGCGGCCAGTACCAGGATGTCACAACGGGCAGTGCGGGCTACTACCACTACGCTCTGGGCTATACATATCAGCCGGGTGATATGCATCCGCCCGGCGCCGATCAATACTGGGTGAATGTGTTTGATCCCGTATACGGAGATGTTCCCTCCAACGAACTGTTGAACGCAGCTTACACCAAAGGCGCTGACACGAGCGTCGAGGATCTTGGTGTGTATGTCAGCGACCATTTATCTCTGGGCAACTGGAACCTGACTGTTGGTGCGCGTTGGGATGAAACCAAAAGTGAAACTGCCGGCAACAGCCAGAACGACGATGAGATTAGCACCAGTGCGGGACTGCTCTATCAGTTCGACAGCGGCTTAGCTCCCTACATAAGTTACGCGGAGTCTTTCGAACCTGTGATTGGTGATAATGGCAACGGACAACCTCTGGTTCCGCAAGAAGGAGAGCAAGTCGAAGTTGGCGTGAAATACCAGCCGGATAGTTTTCCTGCATTGATAACACTTGCCTGGTTTGATCTTGAACAGACAAACTTGCCGGATCCATTGAACAAGCCTGGTGAGTACGAACAACAATCTGGCAAGGCGACTGTTGACGGCTTTGAGCTAGAGGGTATCGCCCAGCTTGGAGATTTCGAAGTGCAATTGGCCTGGAGTAAGCTGAATACTGAAACTGCAAACGGTTTCCGCTTTGCCAGCGTTCCCGAAGACCAGGCATCTAGCTGGGTAACCTGGCGACCACAGGGGCGTTTGCAAGGTTTGAGCGCCGGCGCCGGTATTCGCTATATGGGTGAAAGTTGGGGGGGAGTCGACCAGATTAAGACACCTTCCTATACACTGGGCGACCTGATGCTGGGTTATGCCTGGAATAACTGGAATATCGCACTGAATGTTCGTAACGTCGAAGACAAAGACTACTACGCTACTTGCCTGGCCCGGGGAGATTGCTTTCCCGGTGAGCAGCGCACGGTGGTCGGGCGCGTGCGTTATCAATTTTGATCCCCTGGACTGATACCTAAATGTTGGAAAACCCTGTTTTACTGGAAGTTTTACTGTGCTCCTTCGGTCTTGGTGCACTGCGTCTGGGCTGGCGGCGTTCTGGGACAGGGCCAACACTCAGCGTAGTTGTGGGCTGGTTGTTACTGGCTGTCGCGATCTACGTTGCAGTATCCAACTGGGGTGCGGAGTTCGGCATCAGCTATGCTTTGGCAGGCATCTCTTTGCTCGCCTTGTTATTGGTAGGTCTCAATTGTGAAATTCGTCCAGCCAAGCGCGACAGGGCGGTTTCAAATCCGGCTGGCACAACGTCTTTACACAAATGGCTTACCTGTCTCTCGGCTGGTCCTCTCGCGGGAATCGCCAGTTGCCAGATTACCCTGGTGGCCGTGTATTTTTTTCCCGGCTCTGAAATGAACCGCATGGCGGCAGCGGCAGTGCTGTTCCCGGTACTCTGGGGCATCGCCGCTTATATTAGTTGCCTCATGGGCAGGCCAGGAAGACAGGCCGTAGCACTCAGTCTGGTGACAATTGCGACCTCCCTAATACTGTATATTCCGGAAGCTTAATCGATGCAGCTCAACCCTGAATTGGTGAAACGATCTCTCGCTGCCCACTCGTCAATAGGTTTGGTGGTTGGCGTGATAATGTATCTGGTGTGCCTTACGGGCGCACTGGCTGCCCTCGCTGAAACCTTTGAACGTTGGGAGCAACCCGCAGTACCAGAATTTTACATCGCTAGCCCTGAGGCTGTTGACACAGCCATCACTCAATATCGAACACAGATTGAAGCGTCGCCGTCATCACTATGGGTAGTGTTTCCTACACCTGAACTACCCAGAATGCATGTGACCGATGGCGATCAGGAGCGCTTCACTGATGCTAATGGCAATTTACACGAGGCGCCTGTGGAAGCTTGGACGCACATGTTGCGAGAGCTACATCTGCGACTGCATCTGCCAAGTAATATTGGTCTTATTATTGTAAGTACTGCCGGTGTCATGCTACTGGCGCTGATTGTATCTGGCCTATTTTCGCATCCGCGGTTGTTCAAGGACGCTTTCAAATTTCGACTTGGCGGTTCACGCAGGCTGGAACAGGCCGATATACACAACCGTCTGTCAGTCTGGGGCCTTCCTTTTCACCTGATGATTGCAGTTACCGGTGCCTTCTATGGGTTGGTGGGGCTGCTGGTTTTTTCCGCCGCTACTGCCTGGTATGACGGCGATAACAATGCTCTGTTTGATGCAGTCTACGGGGCGGATCCTGTGATTGAGGCACCTCTACAAGCCATCGATACTGGAAATGCGTTGGCCCAACTGAGTCAGTATCATCCAGATGTTAGCCCCATTTATATAGTAGCTCACGAGCTGGACACGCCCGGGCAGTTCATGGAAATTGCGGCCACGGTGCCGGGGCGCCTGTCCTACTCAGAGATTTACCGCTTTGATGCCGCTGGCAATTATATGGGTAGCCAGGAGCTTTCCAGCGGTCCTTCCGGCCGCCAGTTTCTCTACTCTCTTTATAGAATTCACTTCGGTTATTTCGGCGGTCAGGCTACGCGCGTAATCTGGTTACTACTGGGCCTGGCACTGACTGTAGTATCGGCCACCGGAGTGAACATATGGTTGGCCAAACGCGCGCAGGACGATTGGGTAGACCGGGCCTGGACGGCTACCGTGTGGGGCGCTCCATTGGCGTTGGTTGTATCGGCTATGGGGGCATTGTTTGCAGGTCTATCGCCGCTGCCATATTTTTTGGCTGCGCTGCTTGCTTCGATCTTTGCCAGTTTCTTCAGCAGTGACACGCTGCGCTTAAGGGCGATACTGTTGGGGCTATGCGCTTTAGCTATGTTGACGTTGTCCAGCACACACTTAACTAACTTTCCGCCGGGTGATTATGGGCGTTATCTATTCTGGGTGAATGGAAGCATTGCCGTCAGCGCGATTGTCCTTGCCTATATGTCATGGCGTGGATTTGTGCGTAGGTAGAGGCTATCGGCTTGTTCAGGGAAGATGTACCATCGAGTCTCCAGTGCTGCCTGCTTCCTTTTGGCAGTGCACTTCTCGCATATGGAGAAAACGATGTCGGTAAGTTATGAGTTTGAACACGATGTACAAACTGTATACGAAGCTCTAACCGAGCCCCAGTTTCTGGTTGACCGCTGTTCTGCCATGGGTGAACTCAGTGCGGAGTGTGATGTTGAAGAGGATGAAGATGGCGTCACCACGGTAAACCTTTGTCGCGAAATTCAGCGCGATTTACCGAAAATACTGGCTAAGGTGTTCGACCCTGTCCAGGTTATGGATATGGTAGAGGAGTGGTGCCCTGATGACGATGGTTGGAGCGGAACCTGGACTATGGATGTGCGCGGGCAACCCGTGCTTATCTCTGCCAGCTTTGAGTTGGTGCCAACTGCGAAGGGCTGTAAGTACACCGTGACACACTCTGCAAAGGCGAAAGTTCCCCTCATAGGTCGGCAACTTGAGAAATTCATACTAGGCCAGACAACTGAGGGAGCAAACGATGAGCTGTCTTATCTGGCGGAGTATCTTGGTTAAGTTCGGCTAGGCTAGACAGTGAAGTCTTTTCTACCTCTCGTTCGATCCGAGTGGCGTTTTCTGCTGTTCGGTTTCGCAATGGCTTTTGGCGGTATATACTCTGCCGCTACCCTGACAAGCACGATGCGAAGCAGCGCTGTCGAGCCTGTATTTTTCTAGTTGTCCAGCTCACTTTCCTTTCTCTGCTTTAGGAAGTCTTCAGGACCAAGAGGCATAGGCACTGCAATCAAGTAAACAATGCCTCCCTCTACTGCGCCCTCGGCATGGAGGGTGCGAGCCGGAACAGTGATCTTGTCTCCGGCCTTAACATCGTGCTTCACGCCGGACTCCACATCCAGGAAATCTGTCTGGCCCTCCATTACATAAGCGTGCACCTCTTCACTGTGCCAGTGCACCTCTGCGGCAGTCGCCGTCTCAGCCTTATAGGTCGTTGGCCACATATTGTGCTGTCTGATGTCGTCCAATGCGCCGTTCAGGTCGTTAAAAAACCCTCTTTCAATTTGAATACCCATGTAGCAATCTCCCAATAGTGCGATGTGTAGGCCAATAGTGATATCCATAGCTTAGTTCAAATATTGCACGACTGGATGAAAATATTATAGCCTTGCTCATTGATGTGGCGCGTCGATCAGGCCTCGAAAAAGAGTTCGAATCTAGCCTCTACGTTGCGTAACTTTTAAAGAGATAACTCAATGAAACTACTTTTAAAGCTCGCGCTCCTCACCGGAATGATATTTAGCCCGTGGGCTTTCGCTAGCGAGTACACCTTGGCAATAAATAATGGCCGGGTGATTGATCCTGAATCCGGGCTTGATGCAATACGTCATATCGGAATATCGGGCGATGAGATTGTGGCTGTTTCATCTGTTCCTCTGAGTGCTACGCAGATAATAGACGCAACCGGCCTGGTGGTTGCCCCGGGCTTTATAGATTTACATACGCATTCGCCGACTAAATTGGGCGAGTACTATCAGGCATTTGATGGCGTCACTACATCGCTGGAACTTGAAGCTGGATTTTATCCACTGATGGAGTATGGATCGCAGTTTAGAGAGGGCGCTCTGATCAACTACGGCGCCTCTGCCGGCTATGTGTCGATGCGTGTATACGAAAAGAACGGCCTGAAAATGGCTGGCGTTGGCTCCAATCCCACACCTGTTGGATTCAAGGGTTGGAAAACAGCAATCATGTACTTCCTTACCGACTTGGAGACTGCTCTGTCAGCGTCATTGTCCGAGGCGGCAGACGAGGAGGAACTTGCAACACTGAGAGCTATGTTGATAGCGGATCTTGATGCCGGAGCATTGGGTATTGGCTTACCTCTGGATTATTTCAGTGACGCCATTCAGGACGCCGAGATGCGTATGATCTTTCGGGTGGCAGCAGAGCGCGATGCGCCTGTTTTTATCCATATTCGCCGTGGCATAGACGGTGATCCCGCTGGCCTGCGCGAAGTGATTGGCCTGGCAAAAGAGCACGGCACGCCCATACATGTATGCCATATCACGCACAACGCAATCAGTAATCTTGAATTGTTTCTGGCGGAGATCAGGCAGGCAAGAGAGCAGGGCGTGGACATTACTACCGAAGTGTTGCCCTACAATGCGGGCTCAACACTAATTTCAGCGGCGGTATTTACCCGAGACTGGCAAACCATTTTTAACATCACCTATGAAGACGTTGAATGGGCGGCTACCGGGGAGCGATTTAACAAAAAGATGTGGCAGGATTATCAAGAGAGTTACCCCGAGGGATTGGTTATTCACCACTATTTAAAGGAGGAGTGGACGCGCCGCGCCGTTGCGGAGCCCGGCGTAATTATTGTTAGCGACTTGCCTCCTATGGAAACTAAAGAGAAGAAGGTGCCTCCGCACAACGGTGCCTTCAGTAAGATTTTGGGCCGCTATGCTCGGGAAGAGCAATTGTTGGACCTGAGTACAGCGATCAAAAAAATGACGCTTCTGCCCGCAAAAAGGTTGGAAGCTTACGCGCCAGACTTTAAGCGAAAGGGCCGGATTCAAGAGGCTATGGATGCCGATATAACTATCTTCAATCCCGCAACTATTGCCGATAACGCTACCTATCAGGATCCCTATCAGGAGGCCACCGGCATTACGCATGTGATTGTTAATGGCAAAGCTGTTATTAGTGAAGGCAAGTTAGTGGCTGGAAGCTACCCGGGAAAACGACTGCTCTCTGCTTCAGGGGAGTCGGGGGATCAGGCGGCAGCTGACTGACGAACCGGTGTTTTACGTTTTTTAACAACTTTAGTAGATACCTTGGGCTTTTTTACAGAGGTCTTTTTAGCAAGTTTGCCGTTTTTTAAGGTTAATGTAGGCACCCAGGCATCCGCTTTTATATCGGTCCCGGCCTCCAATTTTGCGAGAGAGTGATTCGCCTGCATGTTCATCCAGGATCCAGGGGAGCCACCCAAAACCTTACTGATCCGTATTGCTAACTGTGGAGACAGGTCAGACTTTTCATTCAATAAACGACTCAATGTGGCCTTGTTGACGCCTAGCGCTTCTGCCAATTGTGCTGCGGTAATATCTAGCTCATCGATATAGTTGCGCTTGATAAACCCACCAGGGTGGGCAGAGATTCGCTTAGCCATCAGTGATAATCCTCGTAGTCCAGTATGTAGGCATTTCCATCTCTAAATTCAAATGTAAGACGCCAATTTCCATTAACAGTAACTGCCCAGCGGCCTTGGTGTTGCCCCCTAAGCGGGTGAAGTCGCCACCCGGGCTTACTCATATCCTTAGCGCTTTCAGCTGCGTCCAACATGTCCAATTGGTCACCGAGTTTTACAGCGTGTTCAGCCTGAATGCCGGATGTACTGCCAGTCGAGTGGAACCGCTTTAGTCCTTTATGTCGGAACGACTTGATCATAGGAGGGATTATAGAAACTAGTTGCGCGTTGCGCAACCATAGATTCGCATCCAATTTTTGGTAGTTTTAGTCGACTCTAATCGAGAGATGAAATGGAGGGTAATAGGATCTAGCCCGGGCTGGAATTCACCTCGCCGCCTACATAAAGCCAGATACCGTCGATGCGCTGGAACACCGACTTCTCATGCAGTACTTCTTTCTCGCCCTTGTCGTTGTGAAACCATGCGTTGAACTCAACGGTACCCTGATCGCCCTTCTGGGATTTGTTAAGCACCTCTAGCTCAGTCCAGTCACAGCTGCGCTGCGCAAGTGACTCGGCCGTGAGCCCTTTAGCAGTAGCAGGGAACCAGGTTTGCAGCAAATAGTCGCCATAGCCGCCCAGCGCATAGGCACTGTAGCGAGAGCGCATCAACTGCTCTGGAGTTTTGGCCCAGCGCAAGCCGTCCAGAAAAGGCGCACAGCACTTTTCAAAGTGTTTGCCGCTGCCACAGATACAAAGCTTAGTCATTGGTTTTAAATTCGTTATTTAGACAAAAGTGGAGAAGCCAGTGTAACACTACAGCTGGGGTGGCGGTTGATAATGCGTTCAGGGCGGGACTAGTCTAGACTGCGTTAGACTATTCAGGGAGATTGACTTATGACCTTACAGAAACAGCTGTGCACTTTACTGTTATCTACAACCTTTTTGGCCAGCAGCGTTTTGGCGCAGAGTGTCACCATAGGCGGCACCGCTGGTGAAGGCGAAGCGACCGGCTTCAGCGCTATGTTCGTCGGAGACCGCTTTGAGAACTTTCGCAATATGGCGCGCTTTGTTCCCACATCCGAAATGACAGCCTCATCTGAGCCTTGGAATCTGGGAGATAATCGCAATACCCTTGAGTTTATGGGCACCTTTCTCGACAAACCCACTACGCCGGAACAGTTCATTGAAATCTCTAATACCTCGGCATTACTGGTAATAAAAGACGGCGAGGTCATCTATGAAAACTACAGCCATGGAGACTCCCGTGATTCCCTGCACATGTCTTTCTCGGTGGCGAAGTCCTTCACCTCAGCGCTAATCGGCATTGCTCTCGAAGAGGGGAAAATTGACAGCCTGGACGACCCCATACGCAAATACCTGCCCGAGCTGACCAGTGCGACCTTCGATGATGTCACGATAAAGCAGGTACTACAGATGTCTTCCGGTATGCGTTTCAATGAAGCATACACCGACCCGAAATCGGATATCAACAAGATGACGACGATGGTCCCGCCCATGAGTTACCTCGAATATATCAACACCCTGGAGCGCGAACATCCCCCGGGCACCTACAATCACTACGCCAGCATTAACACCCAGTTGCTGGGTATCCTGTTGGTAAGAGTAACCGGCACATCACTTACCAAGTATATGACCAGTCGCCTTTGGCACCCTATGGGTATGGAACACGCAGGACTGTGGACGCTGGATGAAGAGGGCTATGAGTTGGCCATGGGAGGGCTGTCCGCCTCGGCTAGAGACTACGCAAAGCTAGGCCTGTTGTATCTGAATAACGGCAAACGCGATGGCCATCAAGTTCTGCCCAAGGGCTGGGTAAAGGCCTCGGTAACACCCGACGAGCCTCACCTGATGCCCGGAGAGAATTCGCAGTCGTCCAATGTGTCGGGATATCAGTACCAGTGGTGGACGCCCCGTGACTGGGACGGCGATTTTCTGGCGCGCGGTATCTGGGGCCAGAATATCTACGTGCATCCGGGCAACCGTGTGGTCATCGTCAAGTTGGGTGCCGACCAGAAAAATTTCGATCCACGCTATAAGCTGGCCTATATCGACTACTTGCAGGACCTGGCTCAGTCACTGGATGACTAGAGCTGGGTAGCCTGGGTAGCGAGCCGGCGAATGAATGCCTGAGGAGCTTGGTTATTAGCGGGCCTCCCGTTTTCGAGATCCTTACATCTTACTGATTGAACACTGGTTTACGCTTTTCCAGAAAGGCCATGATTCCCTCTGTTGCATCGGGTGTGCCCATGGTCAGGTGCACGCCGGCGCGCTCTGCGAGTAATAGTTCATCCAGTGTTTTATCCTCGGCATCGTGCAGTGCTTCCAGCATGGCTTTTACCGCCAGACGTGGCTGAGCCGCCAGTTCTTCCGCCAGGGCAATGGCTCGTTCTTTCAATTCTTCCATTGGCCAGACTTCGTTCACCAGGCCAATGTGCAGAGCGTGGGGGCCGGAGATTTTTTTGCCCCGCAGGATCATATCCAGTGCGTGATTGCGTCCGATACATTTGGCCAGACGGGCGCTGCCGCCCCAGGCCGGGGTGGTGCCCAGATCCATTTCGGGCAGACCAATTTGCGCACCTTCCTGCGCCGCCAGCCTGAAGGTACAGCCCAGAGGTAACTCCAGGCCACCGCCCAAACAGTAGCCAAAGAGGGTAACTACAGATGGCTTGCCCATAGTCTCAATGCGGGAAATCAGCTTAACGCGCTGGTCGAAAAATGCATCGATGCCACCGGCCGCTGACACGCCGGTCTGTAGCTCCTTCAGGTTCATGCCCACCGAGAAATTGTCGGTTCCCTGAGCGGTGATTACAAAGGCGCGTACCTCGTCGTCTTCGGCTATTTGCTCAATGAGAGTTTCCAGGTCATTGATAAAAGCCAGTGTCATGCGGTTCAGTGGGGCATCGTTAATCGTGATTATGGCCACGCCGTTGTGCTGCTTTTGGTAGGTCAGGGCTTGTGTGGTCAATGTAGTGTCCTCGTTGCTGCCAAACAAGTTGGCACTGAATGATTGATCGGCATTATGCAGGATTAGTTTGATTTCAGTCTAACTTTCATCTTATGGTGGTTATCCATCTTCAATGCTTTGGTAATCCAGCTGTTTGTCTCTCTACCTTTTCCTCGCATGTTGCGCGCGCCTCGCTCATCGATACTTCACCTCGGTGCTGCCGCCCTGGTTGTCGTGCTTACCGCTTGCGCCAGTAATGCTCCAACAATGAACGCCGGGCATGCGGGCGCGCGTACTGTGTGTGATAGCTATATTGTTATGAGCATGTGTGTGGAGGATGTGACTGCCGACGATACCGTGGACATTGTTTACTTTACCGATACTAATGAAGTTTTCATGTACCAGGAAGGCAGGCGCGATGTTGTGCCAGAAGACATGGCGTTTCATCGCTGCGCCGTACCCCTTAACGAGGGAATGCAGACCACCACTAATCGCATCTTGCAAAGAGACAATCTTAGCTTCACCGAGGAGCTGGACATAACCAGACTGTTGATTGCCAACTATACTGCGGCCAAGCCGACCATTGATGCTTGCAATGCAAAGTTTGAAGACGGTGTAGTCGGCGATGCAGCCGCAGACTCTGAATTTTCTGACTTCGAGCAGGATTGGGGTATTAATTAGCCTGCCGGGATCGGTTGTTCTTTAATAACAGTAGGAAAATAATAATGAGCACTACTGCAGACATAGCAACGGATGGCCATCTCACTGGATATGGCACGTCGTCTTACAGAAACTACGTACTGTTTTTACTCATGGTCGTGTATACGCTGAACTTCGTTGATAGGACGCTCATCGCCGTTGTTGCCCAGCCCATCATCGACTCTTTTGGTTTGAGTGATTCCCAGTGGGGTTTACTATACGGCCCTCCGTTTGCGATTTTCTACGCGGTTATGGGCCTGCCAATTGCGCTGTGGGCCGACCGCTCCAATCGTGTCAAAGTGATTACGGTGTGCATTATTTTGTGGTCGCTGATGACGGCCCTGTGTGGCATTGCTGCGGGCTTTCTTGTTCTGCTGTTTTTTAGAATTGGTGTGGCCATTGGTGAGGCGGGTTGTACGCCCCCGGCCAACTCAATCATTGGTGACTACTTTATTGCCCGCAAGCGAGCGACGGCACTGGGCATCTATTCGATGGGTGTCACATTGGGAGGCGTCCTCGCCAATCTCTTTGGCGGCCCTATTGCACAGATGCAAGGTGCCGATTTTGGTATGTGGATTAG
>JADGEN010000054.1 GCA_016744355.1 Halieaceae bacterium | reverse complement strand
GAATTGAATCTCGTAGTTTGGCAGGGAGTGATACGCAGTCGTTCCCATATTCGACGCAGGAGAGCAACACCCCCAAGCGCGGCTCGAATCGAGTAGAGCGCGCTGTAGGTACGGTGGTGCACTTAATTTTGGAAGAGCTGTCTTATGAGTCATCTCTTCCCGCTGACCTTGGTCGAGGCGCGCCGGCCTGCTGTGATCCCGCGCATTGGAATTTTGAATTGAGACGCTTTGGGTTGAGTGGCGAAGAGCTTCTCGCCGCCGAGGTCGCAGTGGGGGAATCTGTCGGGACGGTGTTAAAGAATGAACAAGGACGCTGGTTGTTATCGGATGTACACGCAAATGCCAGTAGTGAGCTGGCGCTGAGCTATGTAGACGTTAACGGTAAACTGGCTAGAGGCGTTATAGATAGAACGTTCATCGATAAAGAAACGGGCATACGCTGGTTGGTAGATTATAAAAATAGTCGACCCATGGAAGGTGAGTCGAAGCAATCTTTTCTTCAGCGTGAGGAAGAGACTTATATACCGCAGTTAACGCTGTATAAAAATGCTCTGATGAGCATGGGGCCTGAGTCTATTCAATGTGCTTTGTACTTTACTGCTATCGGAAACTTGCACTTACTGGGAGTCTGACGAGCGCCTCAGGTTTAGCGTCGGGCCTGCCAAACAACAAATTTGTTGTTCTGGGCGATTTTTTCCACCATTGAAAACTCACGTTTGAGTACAGGAAGGTAGTTGAGGTGTCGATTGGCCACAAGGCAAAGAGAGCCTCCTTTTACCAGATGTGCCGCACATTGGGCCAGCAAGCGGCGCCCCACGCCTTCATCCACCCGGTGGTTTAAATGAAACGGTGGGTTGCACAAAATCAGGTTTGCCGGCTCACCAGCATACTCGAGTAAACCGTCGCCATGATGATAACTCACGTTACATTGCGTTGCGCTGCGCTCTGTATTGGCCCTCGCAGAAGCAATGGCCATGGCAGATTCATCGCACATCAGCAGGTTCTTGCATAGCCCCAGTGACGCCGCGGTTAAGCCGATAATACCGTTGCCGCATGCCAGATCGATTACCCGCTCTGTCGGTGCAAGTGTGTTCAGCGACTCCAGCAAAAAGAGGCTGCCAATATCCATTTTCTCGCGAGCAAAAACATTGGCTAGTGACATTAATGGTTGGTTCAGTGTGTCGCTGTGGTATTCACCCGATCCAGAGAACAGCTCGGGGCTCCGCTCGTCCCTGCACGCACTGAACAGTCGTGCCTTATGTTTTCCCCGGTGCCGCTCCGTTGGCCCAATGTAGTTTTCTATCAGTGATGCAGTGGCAGGGGAGAGATGCTTGTCCATTCCGGCCACGAGTACAGTTGTGCCTGCTGTCAGCACAGACGAAAGTTGGCTGAGCTGATACTCAAAGTAGGACAATTGCTTAGGTACTCGCATTACGACGAGCTCGCATTGATTTCGTGTAAGATTCTCAGACAGCGTGTCAGTGCTCCACAGAACCTTTACTGAAGTCAGCTTATTTCGCCGTAGATTGTTCTGCACTGAAAGCGAGGCGAGATAGGAATCGGTCCAGAGGGTGGCGGCCTGCAGTGCACAACACACAGCGCCAAATTCATCATTTACAACAAGCGTAGCATCAACGGGCGTGGGGCGGGCGCCTGCAGCCTCGATTAACAGCGAGTCAGCACTGTTGAAGGCCTGTCCACGGTTTACCGGGGGATATTGTCGTAGATTCAGCTTGTCGAAGTGGGGCAACGGTGGCTCAAGTTTCGTTGACCCAAACCCTCAGCTTTTGTCCTGGCTGCAGATAGGTGCTGGGGTTGAGTGAGTTCCAGGTAACAATTTCATTCACGGTAACGTCAAACTTATCTGCAATACGATGCAGTGAATCCCCTGAGCGAACGCGATAGCCCTTAACTTGCGGCTCACCGCTTTGAGCCAGTGCAAGACTGGATTCCCAGGAGCTGCCTATGGGAATCATCATGGTTTTACCCGCTCGTATCAGGTTTCCGTTGATATGGTTTACTTGACGAAGCAGGCCTACTTCAGTATCGAACTTACGCGCAATGCGTATCAGGCTATCCCCCTGTTGTATGCGGTAGTGCTGCCAACTCACTCGGTCAGCATCTGTGAGAGTGGATATGCCAGCGGTCATGCGCGCGGCCACTTCGTTGGGAACCAGCAGTTCCTGAGCTTGTTCGGGGGAGGTTGCCCAGCGCAGCTGACCCGGGTTGTAGGCGCGCAAGGTGGTCATGTCCATATCTGCGAGGCTTGCGGCGCGGGCCATTTCAATTTGCCCCTCGGTATCAACGATGGTGAATGCCGGTGCATTGTCGATAGGGGGGATTTCCACGCCGAACGTATCAGGAAAGGCCACGATGGCGGAGAGTGCGATAAGTTTCGGCACATAGCGCCGGGTTTCGCGTGGTAGCTTTAGCGACCAGTAATCGGTAGGTAAGCCCTTTTTCCGGTTAGCGCGTTGCGCTCTGGCTACGCGGCCTTTGCCTCCATTGTAGGCTGCCAGGGCCAATAGCCAGTCATTATCGAACTCTGCGTGTAGTGCCTCCAGGTAGTCCAACGCCGTCTTGGTCGATTCGCGTAAATCACGTCGACCGTCGTACCACCAGTTTTGCTCCAAGCCGAGGTAGCGGCCCGTGGCGGGCATAATCTGCCATAGACCAGATGCGCTCTGGGATGACGTTGCAAAAGGATTGTAGGCGCTTTCAACCATGGGTAGCAGAGCAATTTCCATGGGCATGCCGCGTTTCTCTATCTCTTCAACGATGTAATGGAGATAGGGCTGTGCCCGGCCCGCAACAACGGGGAGATAGTTTGACTGAGCCAAAAACTGGTCTCTAGCCTTGCCAATTTGTGCGTTATGGATGGAATACCAGTTAAGTTCACTGCGTATGCGAGCCCACACGTCCGTTGGGGGGGGCACAGGGGCTGGAAGTGACTCAGTCACTGGTTCCTCTATGGCTTGCGCGCCCAAGATTGTGCCCGCATCAGTGGTGGGGTCGTCCATGTCAGGGCCGGTAGTTTGACAGCCTGCCAGAAGAACAGAGGTAGAAATTGCTAGAAATAATCGTCGTAACATAATGAATATACTTGATATATTGGTTAGTTTAAAAGTTATCTTTCCACGTTCGTACAGTGGCAAATATGTCACTGTCACTACCCTCGGCGGATTTACCCTGTGACGCTAGCGATGCGCGCAGCTGCGCATTGGAGCAGCGCAAAAACGGGTTTGTTGCCAATTCAAGGGAAATATCGGAGGGAACGGTTGGCTGGTTATTGGCCCTGCTTACTTCGGCCTCTACTATACGCTGCTGCAGGGCGGTATTCCCGGGCTCAACGGCCAATGCAAAAGCCAAATTTGCCAGTGTGTACTCGTGCGCGCAGTATACACGGGTTGTAGAGGGTAGGATGGCCAGAGACTGCAAAGACTTGTGCATCATCCCGGGTGTACCTTCAAATACACGACCACATCCGCCGGCAAATAGTGTGTCACCGCAAAACAGCAGGGGCTCTTTTCCGTCGTGAAAATAAGCAATATGGTCCAGTGTGTGCCCGGGGACTTCATGTACTTTAAAATCCACGCCGAGTACGGCGACGGTGTCACCTGCTGTGACCGTGTCGCTTATACCCGTAATTGCCGGATTACTGGGGCCATACACCCTCGGTGAATACGCGTCTTCTAGCTCTTTAAGACCGCCAACATGGTCGAAGTGGTGATGAGTAATGAGCACATCGGTCAACTCCAGGTCCAGCTCTTTCAAGGTGGTAAGCACAGGCTGTGCATCTCCTGGATCGACTACACAGGCCTGACGGCTCTGTGGGTTGAATAGCAACCAGATATAGTTATCGGAAAAAGCCGCTATAGGTTGGATTTGTATGCCGGTTTTGTCTGCTGGCATGAATAAGCTCCGCGATGACTAAAGTTTGATTATGACCAACGTGGTCGGTGGTGAACAAGGGTATTTTCACGGTAAGTCCACAAATGTTAGTTTAAAGCCCCTACAAATAACGTAATATGAGCCCTGACCTCAAAAACTACGCTCTGCACAATAAATCTGGCTATGTCACGCGACTACAATCAAATCGGCCCTGAACTTCAGGCTTGGTACGGCGGTAAAAACGGTGCCTACTTAAAGGCCTCGCTACGTGAAATAATTTCGCCAATTCTCGACGTCACCTTTGGCTACCATATTCTGCAGATTGGTGTAGCTCAGGAGTTGGAGCTGTTTTGTCAAAGCCGCATTAGCCACCGAATATATGTCTCTGAGCAAGCCGGGGCAGGGGTTAATCTGCTCAGCCGCAATGATGAGCTGCCTTTGGAAAGTGACAGCATTGACACAGTTATCGCTCATCACAGCCTTGAATTTGGTCCCGAGCCCCATGGCGTACTGAGGGAGATACAGCGAGTACTCGCGCCCCAAGGGCATCTAATTGTTATCGGGTTTAACCCATTTAGTTTGCTAGGTGCTGGCGCGCTTATGCGCCGCTTTGGCCGCCAAACTCTTTGGCAGGCACAACATCCTGTCAGCCGTCAGCGCGCGAGTGACTGGCTACAGCTGCTCGGTTGTGAGGTACAAAGCTGCAATTACCTCTACAGCCTGCCACCTATTGGCACAGGCGCGCTAAATTGTTGGTCTAGAAGCGCGGATGCCTGGTCTAACAAGCACAATCTGGCTACTGGAGGGCTATACGTTTTGCATGCAATCAAACAGGTGCCCGCCTTGAATAAACCACGCCTGGGGCTGCGCGAGCGGGGAGGCCGTTTGATCGGTTTGGCAGTACCCAAGCCCGTTGCAGCTCCCAGGCCAACGCCAACGGTTGAAGGGCCTGCACAGGTCGCTAAAATAATGGAGAAATCACCACGTGAAACACATTGAAATATTCACCGATGGCGCCTGTCGCGGAAATCCGGGCCCAGGCGGTTGGGGAGCATTGCTTCGCCACAACGGCGTAGAGCGCGAGTTTTTTGGCGGCGCACCCGACACTACCAATAATCGCATGGAGTTGAGTGCCGCAATAGAAGGCTTAAAAGCTTTAAAAGAGCGCTGCAAAGTAACGCTCACAACCGATTCCGTCTACGTAAAGAACGGTATTACACAATGGCTGGAAGGCTGGAAGAAAAAAAACTGGAAAACAGCTAGTCGAAAGCCCGTGAAAAACGTGGACTTATGGCAGGCACTGGATGAGCAAAATCAGCGTCACGATGTTGAGTGGCTTTGGGTTAAAGGTCACAGTGGCCATCGTGAAAACGAAATTGCAGACCAACTGGCAAATCGCGGAATAGACGAGTTACCTAAAGGGTCTGTTTAGCATGAGGCAAATTGTGCTGGATACAGAAACGACTGGGCTGGAGGTTTCCAGAGGCCACCGGATTATCGAAATTGGCTGTGTGGAATTAGTAGACCGCAAGTTGACGGGTAACCATTACCACCAGTACATCAATCCCGAGCGAGACATCGATCAAGGTGCTATCGAAGTGCACGGCATCACTGGCGAGTTTTTGTCCGACAAGCCTCTGTTCGCACAGATTGCCCGGGACTTTTACGATTTTGTCGATGGCGGCGAGTTGATCATTCACAATGCGCCCTTCGATATCGGATTTTTAGATTCAGAGCTGCAGCGCCTGGATCAGGGGTACGCGGAGCTCGACTCTGTTTGCAAAGTAGTCGATACGCTGTTGATGGCACGTGCCAAGCATCCGGGGCAGCGAAACAACCTCGATGCTCTGTGTACACGCTATTTTGTGGATAACTCCCAGCGCGATCTTCACGGTGCCCTGCTGGATGCCGAAATACTAGCCGACGTCTATTTGATTATGACCGGTGGACAGACCACGTTTCAGTTGTCCAGTGGCGATTCCGGCGCGGGAGACGGGGCACAGAATAAATCATCTATACGCCGTCTTGATCCGGGCAGAAAACCTCTGCCCGTGATCCAGGCCACCACCGCAGAAATAGCGGCGCATGAGCAGCAGTTGGATGTTATCGCGCAGGGTAGCGGTGGCAAAGTGCTATGGCGTGAGACTTAGCGGCTTATATAAACAGCATAACTGCCGCTAAACCAACCCCGCCCATAACTATCGTATAGGGGAACGCCATAATTACCATACGTCCGTACGATAAGCGTATTAGTGGTGCCAGCGCGGAAGTCAGAAGAAACAGAAAAGCAGCCTGGCCGTTCGGCGTAGCAACACTGGGCAAATTGGTCCCGGTGTTGATCGCCACCGCGAGCTGATCGAATTCAGCACGCGTGATAGTACCGGCATCCAGTGCGGCTTTCACTTCGTTAATATAGACCGTTGCTACGAAAACATTGTCACTGATCATCGACAGCACGCCATTGGCGACAAAAAACATTCCCGGGCGAATGGCTGCATCCATTACAAGCACAGCGTTGATAACCGGTGTAAACAGATGCTGTTCGTGAATTACTGCGACGATGGCAAAAAACACCACCAATAATGCCGTGAAAGGCAGAGCTTCCTCGAAGGCATGACCGATCTGGTGCTCTTCCACAATGCCATTGAAAGCAGTTAGTAGCACAATGACCATCAGACCAACCAGGCCCACAGCAGCCCAGTGCATGGCCAGGGCCAAAATTAGTATGAGTGCAACCGTGGCCTGAATCCAAAGCCTGGCTACGCTTCTGATGTTGCGGTTTTCTTCCTCGCGTTCCTGGTGCTCCTCCAGCACTACTCGCACGTTATCGGGAAGCTCGGCGCCATAGCCAAATTTTCCAGTCACCTCCAGCAGGTAACAGGTGATTAGACCGCAGACAAACACCGGTGCCGTCACGGGGGCCATGACGGTGACAAACGTAATAAAGTCCCAACCTGCAACGTGAGCGATAAGCAGGTTCTGTGGCTCTCCAACCAAGGTGCACACGCCACCCAGGGCGGTGCCTACAGCTCCATGCATTAACAGGCTACGCAGAAAAGCCCTGAAGTTTTCAAGGTCTTCCTCGTGACTAGCATGAACCCCTTGATCATCGGAGTGGTCGTGGTCATCCTGAGACGGCTTTTTGCCCGAGGCTACCTTGTGATACACGGCATAGAAGCCTACCCCCACACTGATCAACACGGCCGTAACAGTCAGAGCGTCCAGAAAGGCGGAGAGAAATGCCGCAACGAAACAAAACAGCACGGAAATCTTTGTTTTGGATTTAACTTTGAGCAAAATACGGGTGAAAACCCACAGTAGCAACTCTTGCATAAAGTAGATTCCCGCCACCATAAACATCAGCAGTAATATAACTTCAAAGTTTGCAAGGGTTTCATTGTAAACAGCCTCTGGTGAGGCCATGCCCAAAATAACGGCTTGCAGTGCAAGCAGACCGCCGGGTTGCAAGGGATAACAGCGCAACGCCAGTGCCAGGGTGAATATGAACTCGCCAATCAGTATCCAACCAGTAACGAAGGGGCCTAAAATCGCGAGAAAGACGGGATTTAGTACTAAAAACGCCACAATGGTTTGCTTGTACCAGTTTGGCGATGAGCCCAGAAAATTTTTCCAAAGAGCGTGTGTCATAGTGTTGGTCATTATTATAGTTCACGTTTGTGGTGGCTGATTGCTGCGTAGTTTACTCACTTTGGGGTCATGGCGAAACGGGCTATTGCTCCTTTTCGGTCGCAGGCTTAACATGCGTGTCTTTCAGCTGTAATAATCCGAGGCACTTTTGTTTAAACTAGCGAGTATTCCACCTGATACACACGAGGGATCCCTACATATTGTGTTTCAGGGAGACAGTTTGATTACCGATATGCGCTCAGCCACACCTTGTCTCATTCCTGATGAGATGGTGAAAGTACAGGGCTGGGATGTTGAGCGTAGGCAATTCCTCGGGTATTGGCACGATCAGGCTTGTTTTGGTGTTGAAATTGCTTCGGGAGAGCGCCTTGACGCGATGGCGTTTCAGAAAGGTAATCTGTATCAGGTGCTGGGGCGGGTAGAAGACCAGTTGTTCTCGTTGGTGGGACGAGCTGCTCAGCTGTTGGGCTGGGAGCGTGATCACCGTTACTGTGGTCGCTGTGGCGAACCTATGGTGCTGGACCCGTTAGAACGTGCAATGACTTGCAGACCCTGCAGCATGATACTGTACCCACGTATCGCCCCCTGCATTATTGTACTGATAACCCGTGGAGAGGAGATGTTGCTGGCAAGCAGCCCCAACTTCCGGGTTCCTATGTATAGCACTCTTGCCGGTTTTATTGAGGCGGGTGAAACCGCAGAGCAAACTCTGGTGAGAGAAGTACGCGAGGAAGTGAACCTCGAGGTCTCCAATATTCGTTATTTCCGCTCTCAGGCCTGGCCGTTTCCCAACCAGTTGATGTTGGGCTATTTTGCCGATTACGCTGGCGGTGATATTATCTGCGACCCGACTGAGATTGCAGACGCCCAGTGGTTTCACCATACTGACTTGCCTAACATCCCACCGCGAGCGTCCATATCGGGTCAGTTAATTCATCATCACATTGAAAGTCTCAGCTAACTATCCTGGAGTAATCACTTGGAATTTATTTTTGAATATGGGCTTTTCCTGGCCCAGGCGGTAACGATTGTTGCCGCCATATTAATCGTCGCAGTTACTCTCGTTGCACTTGGCATGAAGCAAAAACCAGAGCATGAGGGGCATATCGAAATTGCCCACATAAATGATAAGTACAAACAGATCAGTGAGCAGATGCAGAGTGTGGTCATTGATGAAGAGCAGTTAAAAGTTGTGCACAAGGCGCAAAAGAAAACGGACAAGCAGAAGGCCAAGGACGCGAAGAAAGCGGCCAAAAAATCTACTGAGAGTAAGTTAGAAGCAGATCGAAAGCGGCTTTATGTTCTGGCGTTCGACGGAGATATAAAAGCTAGCGCGACAGAGAATTTACGCGAAGAAATTTCCGCAGTGTTACCGCAGATTCGAGACGGTGATGAGATTCTCCTAAAACTGGAAAGCCCGGGCGGCATGGTACACAGCTACGGTCTGGCTGCCAGTCAGCTGCAACGCATAGCAGACGCCAAGGTTCCATTGACTGTTGCAGTCGATAAGGTAGCAGCCAGCGGTGGGTACATGATGGCCTGCGTGGGCAGTCATATCATAGCGGCTCCTTTTGCAGTTATCGGTTCAATTGGCGTCCTGGCACAGCTTCCGAACTTCAATCGCCTGCTGAAAAAGCACGATATTGATATTGAGTTACTTACTGCCGGCGAATATAAGCGCACGCTTACCATGTTGGGTGAAAATACAGACAAGGGCCGTCAGAAATTCATCGAAGAGCTGGAAGAGACACATACGCTATTCAAGGAGTTCGTTGGTGAAAACAGACCCGAGTTGGATGTCGCCAAGGTCTCTACGGGCGAAGTTTGGTACGGGCGAAAAGCTATCGACGTAGGCCTTATTGATGCCCTTCAAACCAGCGATGCGTTTGTACAGGGGCGGCTAAAGGATCAGGATGTGTATGAAGTGAAGTTTGTCCATAAGAAGACCTGGCAGGAAAAAATGGGTATGGCAGCAGAAGGTGCCATGGAGAAAGCGTTTCTAAAAATTTGGCAGCGTGTGCAAAGCCCCAAAAATTATTGAGGCAGCCACTAGAGTCGCCTCAGTGGCTCTGGTAGCGGTTATAGTCCATTAAACCGGCATTCATGGGATCTTGTTCTCTCTGCATCTTGTGAAACTTATCACTAACGCGCCAGAACCATGGCGCGTTTCGGTGCACACCATAGTGCTCTACCAGTGCCTCGTAATCCGCTTTGCTTTTGATGGCGGCAATATCGTCGGCGAATAAAGTAATCTGGCTCTCTGCAACCTGAAAGAAGTAATTCGGGTAGGCTCCAATAAAGCCCCTAACGACGGTGAGCGAAGATTCAGAGGGAATAATTCGTTCGCTTTCCCTAAATAATTGGGCAATGTTGCTGTAGCCCGTATTGCGAATGAAAGAATAAACCTGGTCGCGCCCGGGGCCTATCACGTTAACAAAACTGACGTGGGGCATGAAATTATTGTGTGCACCCACATTGCTCTGCAATTCATCAAACGCACTTACCATAGTCGCGCTTGCACCCGGGTGATAATTATAAGGCTTGGCATCCGCGCCGTGGATTCGGTTGCGCATGCTGGTCAAAAATTCCCGCTTCGGATCGCTGGTTTTAAACGCTATGCTGCTGGGTTGATTCACAATACCCTTGTCACCAAAAAATGCATCCTTACTGGCATTTCTCGCGTCTCTATACCAGTAGTCTCGCAGTTCTACACGGGTTTCAGGTGGCATATACATCAAGAAATTGAACTCTCCGTCCATACGCAGAAAGTCCATATACAGTCGCGACACCAACTGGTGAGACACAGAGCCATACACATCATAGCCTGAGACCAACAGGTAATGGATACGCTCCAGTAGAGGGTAGCCTATTACCCAGGCAGTCTTGGGGATGTCTCCGACAAAGCCTTTTACCACCGATGCTGTGTCAAAATGGCGAAAGATAGTGAGTGCGGCATTGTCATTAGTGCCATTGCCGTCCCAGATCGTATCCATATCGAAAGCTCGTTCGCTGTGCTGGAATTCCTCTTGAAAATATTTTGCTTTGGCTGTCTTGTAGCGTGCTTCAGATTTGGCATACTTTCGCCAGTCAAACAAACTAATAACGCTTTCTATGGAATCCGAAGGCAGACGTAAATTGTCGCTCTCCCTGGCAAGGAAATCAGCATCTAATTCTTGATTCACCAGGTCAGGACTGACAAACATGACCCAAAACTGCTCGTCAATAACACTCAGTGCAACCTGCCCACGGCAAACAGGCCCCTTGATGAAATTCATTATGCTGAACTGTGCCTCTTGCAGTAAAAAAAGGTAGCGGGAGCGAACGGGTATGTCGCGAAAGCTTTTAAATGGATTGGAGGCAATATCGCTAGTGTAGCCCGGTAGTTCTGTGACCTTATAGTCCGCTGATAAAAACAGTTCCTCGTACAAGTCCAGTCGCGCCTGATTAAACTGGTATGGCATGTGTCGCTTGGTAAGAGCGGTTACTGGCATACGCTGTAAGCGATAGTAAAATTCGCTGGTGCGCGGATCGTCATACGGCCTTCGACTGGCGATTAGGCCAATATTGCGACCTGGTTGAGTGTAAGAGCGAACCAGCCTGAACCATACCGGCGTGCCATTATCTTCGAAGTAGATCGCAGCCAAAAAAAGATGCTCATACAGGTAGCGTGACATGAGTTTTTGCTTATTACTTTTACCATTCAAAAACGCCTCCCACTGACCCAGGGCTTGTTGCGTTGAAGCCGATAATGGTGCTGTTTCTGGCGCGGGAGCACCCTGCTTAATCCAGCTAAGCATAGTCTGGTGCTGCTGTGGATCTAGCCCCGGAAATCCGTAGGGCATGCCCCACAGTGGATAGTCCTTTTCGAACTTGTCGAATTCACTCTGCTTTGGACACTGTTGATCCCGATAGAGGGAAAAGTCGAAGCCGTCGGGAATAGATCCGCGAGGGGGTAGGGGGTTGGTTTGTTTCAACTCCAGCATGCGATGCATAACACCGAGTTCGGGCCTGTCGTTGGCCAATACAGAGTAAAAGCCTTTGTCCCGCCACTGTTGCTGGGTAAAACCGTCGTCAAATAGACGCGTTAAATTTCCTGCGCGCAAGCGGCTGGAATCGTAAACAAGGTCTTTGGACGCTCCGCGCTCTAGCCCTATCTGGGCTTCGAGTTTTAGTTGGCAAGGTGCATCGTAACAGCCGTGGCACACCATGCAGCGTTGCTGTAGCAGCTGGTTAGCCTGTGTGGTGATAGTGTCCGAAGCCTTACCGGTTGCTGTGAATAGAACGCAGACGAACAATAAGAGGAAAGAGCTCTTGAAATTAGGTGACAAAGTTAACGACTCCGTGATGTGTGGCAAGGTGCGGTTCATTCTTTCTTACATTTACCTTTTAATATGATAGCCCTGTTTACCAGTGCGTCTTGATCGCCATCGGGCTGCGCGAGAACGGCGCCTGAAATATCGGCCTGGGGGTTTGCACAGGGGTCTTCCTCGGTGAAAGTCAGCCAGGCCAGTACGGCAATAAGCAGTATCACAACGAGTATCGAGGTGACTTTCAGTACGGTGTTTTGGCTGTTTTCCTTATCCATAAAATATTTACCGCAGTGCTCGGGACAGTACTCGTGATAATTCGTTACTATAGCATGCAGGGTTCGCTTCTAAATACTCGTAGTAGCAGATAATAAAGCTAATATGGAATCAGCAATTTACATTTTCGATTTGATAGGCGTCGCTGTATTCGCTGTCAGTGGTGCGTTGGCCGCTGCCGAAAAGAAACTCGATATTCTAGGGTTCATTTTATTTGGAACTTTGACTGGAGTGGGCGGAGGCACGGTAAGAGACCTCCTTTTAGGTACCGACCAGGTGTTCTGGATTGCCCATACAAGTTATCTATGGACCTGTATTGCTGCGTCCTCGCTTACCTGGTTTGTCACTGCAGACCGCTCTTCTTCTCTAAATAGATTGTTGTTGTGGCCCGACGCTCTTGGACTCGCATTATTCTCAGTGCTAGGTACCATGAAAGCGCTGGAGTGGGACGCACCATACATTGTAGCGGTGGTGATGGGCATGATGACAGCCAGCTTTGGTTCCCTGATGCGCGATGGTTTACTGGGGCGACCGCCCGTTTTACTTGAACCCAATATCTATGTAACAGCAGCATTAATGGGTGCGGGTGGCTACACGCTGTTGCAAGCATCCCCTATAACACAACCCTTTGCTATGGCCGGTGCGATGGCAGCCGCTTTCACACTGCGCGCGCTGGCAATCTTGTATGACCTGCGTCTACCGAAATATGGATCTCGCTATGGACAGTGAAGACGGTAAAAAGAGCCCAGAAGATACCATAGAGCATATAGCGGTATTGGAGGAGGCAGCCTCTTTAACATCGACTGCGCCTGGCATTCCCGCATCTCAAGCGCGCCTTTTACTTCCATTGCTTAAGCCGGCATTATGGGTGATCGTTTTGAGTATGCTCGCTGGATTTTATGTGCAGAGCAGCGTCAGTCCCCAATGGCGTGAACACAAAGTTTCCTACCAGGTCTATACGAATACCCAAGGTGATTCTGCCTATATTTTTCAAGGAGCTGAGGAGCTTGTACCCGATGCAGTATCCTATGAAACCTCATCTCTACGCCAATCCGCATTGGATTCAACTGAAGGTGAGCCCGCGCTGAAAGAGCAATGGGTTGTGGAGACAATCACCGTAGATGGTGTGCTAACCAAGCGGTATTCGAAAGTCTCGGCGAGATTCCATTACGGCCTCTGGTCGCTATTGCCAGCTCTGGTGGCGGTTGCCCTGTGCCTGATGACCAAGGAGCCGCTCAGTGCATTGTTTGGCGGCATCGTAGTGGGTGCATTTATGCTGGGCAAGTTTGACATCACAGACGCGGTACTAATCCCCAATCTCGCAACAACAAGTGCGGCGGGTATTCTGTTGCTGTATTTGTGGTTACTTGGGGGGCTTATGGGTATCTGGTCTCGAACGGGTGCGGCCCAGGCATTCTCAGAATCGATGACCGAACATTTTGTGCGAGGCCCGCGCTCGGCAAAATTTGTCGCCTGGATGTTGGGTGTTATCTTTTTTCAAGGTGGCACCATGAGCACCGTTCTGGTGGGCACCACGGTTAAGCCATTGGCGGATAAAAATGGTATCAGCCATGAAGAATTGGCATACATTGTTGACTCCACCGCATCGCCCATTGCCATTGTAATGGCATTTAACGCCTGGCCGGTTTATGTGCAGGCTTTGATATTTGTTCCCGGTGTCGCTTTCCTCAGTACCGAAGCTGATCGGATCAGCTTCTTTTTTAGCAGTGTTCCCTTTAGTTTCTACGGTATTTTAGCCGTGCTGGGTACTTTGTTGTTGAGTTTGGATATCACCAAATTTTCAGGTTCCGGCATACGTAAGGCTAGGCAGCGCGCACGGGACACGGGGCAGTTGGATGCACCGGGAGCATCGCCACTTAGCTCGAAAGAACTACACGCCAGCCGCGTGCCCGAAGGCTACACCCCCAATGTTTTTGAATTCCTCGTGCCATTAGTGCTGTTAATTGGCATCGCCGTGGGTACTTTTGTGTTTAGCGGTTCTCCGCAGGTTAACTGGGCCTTTGCCGCAGCTTTATTTTCCTCTATTTTTATCGCGATGTTCAAAGGCATGGCTTTGGGTGACATTATCGATGGTTTTGGAGACGGCTTGAAAGGGGTGGTGTTAGCATCGGTTATTCTGATGCTTGCGATTACCGTAGGCGCTATTAGCAAGGAAACAGGTGCAGGCCTTTACATGGTCGAGCTTCTGGGGCAGAGCATGCCCTTTTGGGTGTTGCCGGTGGTCCTGCAGTTACTCACTATGGTAACTGCGTTTTCAACTGGCACAAGCTGGGGCACCTATGCCATTGTCTTTCCATTGGCATTGCCTCTGGCATGGGTCATCGCGCAGAGCCCTGCGATTAGCAGTCCTGAATTGTATATGTCGATTTGTTTTGTGGCGGTATTGAACGGTAGTATATTTGGCGATCAGTGTTCGCCTATTTCCGATACGACTATTCTGAGCGCCATGACAACCGGCTGTGATTTGATGGATCATGTCAAAACACAAATTGTGCCGGCGAGTTTTGCCGCAGTGATCGCCGGATTGATGTGGACGGGGACGGTTCTGATATTCGCTTAAAACTAACATATAGTGGTCTCGCGCCTGAGCACAGACCATTTAAATTGAAACCAAGAGATAAGTAATCTATGGACTATCAAACAATCCGCTACGAAATTGCCGAGAACATTCTCACTCTCACTCTGGATAGGCCGGAACAGCTCAACGCCTTTACCGTGCAAATGGCCAATGAACTCATAGACGCGTTTAACCGTGCCAGCGAAGACGACGAAGTTAGTGCAATTGTAGTGACGGGAGCGGGTCGTGCATTTTGTGCGGGCATGGACTTGTCTGTAGAAGGCAATGTGTTTGGCCTGGATGAAAATTTAAGGCCCACGCTGGAAGATGTGAACTCAAATTTGGAAGACCCAGAGTACATACGCAGTGTGCGGGACACAGGCGGGCGGGTAACACTTGCCATATACGACTGTAAGAAGCCCGTTATCGCCGCCATCAATGGTGCTGCCGTCGGTATTGGAGCGACCATGACTTGCGCTATGGACATTCGACTCGCGTCGGAACATGCTCGCATAGGTTTTGTGTTCAACAAAATCGGCATCACGCCTGAGGCCTGCTCTACCTGGTTTTTGCCGCGCATTGTGGGTATGTCACAGGCCCTGGAGTGGAGTTTTACGGGAGACATACTGACAGCAGAAGAGGCCAGAGAGGGTAGATATGTTAAAGCTGTTTATCCGGCAGAACAGTTGCTAGAAGAAGCCTATAAAATCGCCAGGAAGATTGCTGCCCATAGTCCGGTGGCCATCGCCTTGACCCGTCAGATGATGTATCGAAACTCGGCGCAGGACCACCCTGTAGAAGCACATAAAGTAGATTCCCTGTCGATATTTTATGCTGCGCAGATTGGAGCGAAAGAGGGCATTCCGGCATTTCTGGAAAAGCGTAAAGCTAACTACACAGATAAGGCCTCTAGCGATATGCCTGATTTCTACCCCTGGTGGGATTGAGTTTTTGGCTAACCCAGAGCCATTGGTGTTCTAAGGTAGTTTAAGTTCTCGCCAGAACATTGTAGCTGCATGGTCGCAGATTGGTTTCATGGCTTTGGAGTCGAGGTAAATGCCGTCTATGAGCAGCCTCGACATGCCGTGGAGTGTGCTCCAACTGACCTGTGAGTAACGCAGGGTGTTCAGCTCGGGGTTGATCAACTTTTGTTGTTGCCAGCTCCGCACCAACTCGGCGTAAGCCCGAAACAGCCCGTGTGCCTCTTTCTGGAGCGCCGGGAAAACCCTGTCTGATTTCCACAGGTGGCCTCCAAACATCAAGTCATAGTACTCGGCGTGGTCAACAGCGAAGGCTAAATAGTCACGCACGAATCGTTGCAGGCGCTTTTCGGATAGTTCACTTCCCTCCATAGTAAGTATGTCCCGAAAGCGGCAAAAACCCTCTTCTGCGATTGCGCTTAGCAGTTCCTGCTTATCCTTAAAGTGGTGGTAAGGCGCGGTATGCGAAACGCCAGCTTTTATGGCTAGTTTACGCAGGCTAAGCCCGGCTTCACCGTGCTCTCGAATGATCAGCGCGGCTTCGTCCAGCAATGTGCGGCGTAGGTCGCCGTGATGGTATCTGTCTGTTTTAATCGTTTTCGTGGTCATGGGGGGAATTTACTCCTGTAACTTGACAGTGTAAAGATTAAAAGGTAATTTGCCCAACATAACTTAACGCTGTTTAGATTCCGCCATGCTGGGGAGACTTCACCATCGGAGAACTTACTGTGACTACTTACAATAAAATGCTGGAACCTCTGGATCTCGGTTTTACTACCTTGCGCAACCGCGTGCTTATGGGGTCCATGCATACGGGTCTTGAAGAAGCGCCTAACGGCCATGAACGCATGGCTGCATTTTTCGCTGAAAGAGCCCGCGGCGGTGTTGGCCTAATTGTGACTGGAGGTTTTGGCCCCAATAAGCGGGCGGCTACTCACGAGCACACGAAAATGTTGTGGTCAGAAGAGGACTGTGCCGACCACCGCATTATTACCGATGCAGTACACAAGGAAGGCGGAAAGATCTGCATGCAAATTCTGCATACCGGCCGTTATGCGTTTAACGAAAACCCCATTGCCCCTTCGGCAATTCAGGCGCCTATTAACCCGTTTAAACCACAGGCGGCGAGCGCTGAGGAAGTAGAACAACAGATTGACGACTTTGTACGCACATCGGTGCTGGCGCAAAAGTCAGGTTACGATGGTGTTGAAATAATGGGTTCCGAGGGTTACTTCCTCAACCAGTTCCTCGCTGAGCGCACCAATAAGCGGGATGACGAATGGGGCGGAAGCTATGAAAACCGCATGCGCCTGCCTGTAGAAGTAGTACGTCGTGTGCGTGAAGCGGTAGGCGAGCGGTTTATTATTATCTATCGTCTGTCGATGTTGGATCTGGTTGAAGGTGGTAGTAATTTCGAGGAAATTGTCGCGCTGGGAAAAGCGGTGGAAGAGGCCGGAACGACTATTATCAATACAGGCGTCGGTTGGCATGAGGCTCGCATTCCTACGATCGCAACCAAGGTGCCGCGTGCAGCTTTCACCTGGGTTACCGCCAAATTTCGCAAAGAACTTTCTGTTCCCCTGGTGACGTCTAATCGCATCAATACACCAGAAGTTGCTGAAGAGGTGTTACAGCGCGGCGATGCCGACATGATCTCCATGGCTCGGCCTTTTCTCGCAGACCCGGACTTCGTGAACAAAGCTGCAGAAGGAAAAAGCGATGAGATAAATACATGCATCGGTTGTAACCAGGCCTGTCTGGACCACATATTCAATGGCAAGATGGCCAGCTGCCTGGTCAATCCACGCGCCTGCCATGAAACTGAACTCAACCTCGAGCCTGCGTTAAAACCCAAGAAGATTGCAGTTGTGGGTGCTGGCCCTGCAGGTCTGTCTTTTGCTACCTCTGCAGCTGAACGCGGCCACCATGTCACCCTGTTTGATGCAGCATCTGAAATCGGTGGGCAATTTAATATTGCAAAGCAGATTCCGGGCAAAGAAGAGTTTTACGAAACCCTGCGCTACTTTGGAAAGCAAATAGAGATTACCGGCGTAGAGTTACAACTGAATACATTGGTCAGTGCAGCAGAGCTGTCTGGCAGTGATTTTGATGAAATTATTCTCGCCACAGGTATCGAGCCACGCTTGCCGCAGATAGAAGGCATAGACCACAGTAAAGTTCTAAATTATCTTGATGTGTTGCAGGACAAAGCACCTGTAGGTAAGCATGTCGCCATTATCGGTGCGGGCGGCATAGGCTTTGATGTTGCTGAGTACCTCACGCATGAAGGCAGCGACAGCAGCCAGAACATCGAAACATTTATGCGCGAGTGGGGCGTGGATATGAGCCTGCAAGCCCGTGGTGGTATTGAAGGTATCGAGGCAGCACCAGAGCCATCAAAAAGGTCTGTGTCATTACTGCAGCGCAAACAAAGTAAAGTGGGTGCAGGTCTGGGTAAAACCACTGGCTGGATTCACCGTGCTGGATTGGAGAAGCGTGGCGTCAAGATGATGCCAGGATGTGAGTATGAAAAAATTGACGATGATGGGTTACATCTTATTATCAATGGAGAGACCAGGCTGTTGCCCGTCGACAATATTGTGGTCTGTGCCGGGCAAGATCCGAGGCGTGAACTGGCAGAGGCGATCACAGGAAAGTCTCTGCATATTATAGGCGGTGCCGACGTGGCTACAGAGTTGGATGCAAAGCGTGCTATTGATCAAGGTGTCCGGCTTGCTGCTGTTATCTAAGGGGGAAAGAAGGTGAGCTTTAAAGGGCCTATAAGTCGAAATAAAGTAGAACAGGTTTTTTTCCGGCGCCTGAACTCCATTGTTGAGCCGTTGGTTCGCAGGGGAGTTGGTTCTCCTTCGTTCACACCAACAAGCGTGATTCTTCTGGAAACAGTGGGTTTCAAAAGTGGCCTGGCGCGCCGCACACCTCTGCTGTCCATTCGCCTTGGCAAATACACTCTGGTAAGCACGGCCAGGGGTAAGCGTTCATTTTGGGTTAAGAACCTGCAAAAGAACACTCAGGTAAAATACTATTTGGGAGGTAAACCAAGAGACGCCGAAGCCTATGTTCTATTGCCCGGCTCCAACAAAAAAGTGCCCAAGTCATTGCCCTCGGCGATACAAAAATTGGCAAGCTTTCTGCTTGAAAATGGCCCGCAAGAATGGGCTTTCGCGATTCTTGGCCCGCAAGTAAAGGCCTGATTGCCCTCGACAGCTCGTCTATCCTGCCTCCAGAAAAAGTTTGGTTGCCAGTAGCGTACCGCTGCATTTATCCTTCTCTCGTAGGATTAAGCAGATAATGCAGGGAATCGAACCATGAACACAGATCGCACCATAAGGTTTTGCAGCTATTGCGGCAGTGCTTTAGTGATGAAGGTACCCGATGGGGATGATTGCTCCCGTCCCTGGTGCGAGCCCTGCCAGGAAGCGCATTACCGCAACCCAACCATTCTTGTCGCGGCTTTTTTACATTGCGGCAATAAGTTGCTCTGGACACGTCGCGGCATTGATCCGGGCAAGGGCAAGTGGGCCTTTCCTGCCGGTTTTGTAGAGTGCAATGAATCGCTACAACAAGCCACGGCCAGAGAATTGCGAGAGGAAACAAAAATCTCTGTTGCACCCGAGCAGTTAATTCCCATGAGTATGAGTTCGGTTCTGCCCATAGACCAAATCTATGTGGTGTTTCGCTACCCCTGTGAAAATGAACTCGCTGCCAGCATCACCCCGGAGACATTGGAGTGGGCCTGGCTGGACAGAGAATCTTCCCCCTGGGGCGAGATGGCGCATCCGCATTCGAGAGCACTGGTCGAACAGGTTTATACCGCGATTGAGTCAGAAGAATATTTTATGCGCGTGGGCCATATGAGCTCAGAGGGTAGCTGTCATCACAGTTACCCTCTGGGTGTATTGTTACCTGAGGCCTAGAGCAGGCCTGGATCTGGCGCCAGCCCCATTAATTCGCGGCCAAGAATCTGCGTGCATACATCGTAATCGGTGTAGGCGTGAGCAGCGGTTATGTGGTTGTCACGCCACACGCGTTGCCCCTCTCTAGCCAGCATCCAGTTGCTTGCGCCCAGCCCTTTCCAGAGCCTGTCTGTTGCCTCGTTGCACATCTTAATAGCGTAAGCCTGGTTGGTGCGCCAGTAGGTGAGAGTCTCCTTGGAGGGATACTCATGGCGTTCACTGTGATCCCTGTGCTCCTCCCATGTTTTTTCCAGGTAGGCGCGGGCTGCATCTACCTGATGCGTAGATTCTGCCAGACGGGTGATCATAGGTATGGACACCTTGACCTCGGCACCGGTGTAGGCGCGAATACGTTTGGCGTTGTACTCACGGTATATTGTCAGCATACGCTCTGCTGTACCCAGTGCCATTGCCGCAAAGCCAGAGGCAAAATAAGGGCGATAGGGCGTGTAGAAAATCTTACTGTCAGGGTAGAGACCGAAGCCCTTTGACCTGCCTTCCATCATGTCTTTAGCCACGGAAATTCGATGTTCGGGTACAAACACGTCTTCTATTTTGAGTGTTTTGGTGCCGCTGCCTTTAACAGCCATGGCGTACCAATCGTCGATGATTTCGTAGTCTGCGCGGGGAATTGCTGCAAAACAGTAAACTTTCTCACCGTCTACCGTGCGATTGAAACCGACGATAGCCCACTCAGCATGGTCGCTGCCGCTACTCCAGCTCATGTTGCCAGTAAATCGAACACCACCTTCGGTCTCTTCGTAACGGCCAAGTGGCGCGATGCTGCTGCAGGCAGTGGCATCGATGTTGTCACCCCAGACTTCGTCCTGGCACTCCTTGGAAAACATGGCTAGCTGGTGATTGTGTGTGCAGAGCAGGCTAAACGCCCAGGCAGTGCTACAGCAGGCGCCGGAAAGCGCGACAATGCAATCTGCAAATTCGGGTAGGGATATTTCGAGGCCGCCGTAGGCTTTGGGCAAAAAGGCATGGTGTAGTCTTATGCCTTTCAGCAGGTCTACGTTTTCCTGGGGCATCTGTCGCAGTTCTTCAGCTAGATCAGCGTTTTCTGCGATGCGGGGCAGTATTTCCTGCAGGCTATCAAGCATTGGATTGGACTGTGTCACGATGATTCCTCGATTTGTAGTTATTAATATTAGTCAGTTTATGGATATCCGGAAAAAATGGAAATGTAATAAAATCCATCATTATTGTACTTTTCAGTTGTTTGCCGTTGGTTCGTGCCGGGTTAGGCTCAGGGCAGCGATTGAACCTACCC
>JADGEN010000053.1:2660-20961 GCA_016744355.1 Halieaceae bacterium | reverse complement strand
AAAAAGGCCATAAGCTCTTGGTCGCAGTTCATTGCTGCGAAGCCTTCAAAGAGCGCACACAGGCGCATCGATTCTGACATGACCGCAATACTCTACACTTCCGGCAGCACTGGTAGCCCCAAGGGCGTGGTGCTATCCCACCGTAATATGGTTGCCGGCGCAAACAGTGTCGCCACCTACCTCGACAATACGTCGAATGACAGAATTTTGGCTGTGCTTCCACTGAGTTTCGACGCCGGCCTAAGCCAACTCACCACAGCGTTTTCAGCGGGTGCATCGGTAGTTCTAATGGATTACTTGCTGCCCAGAGATGTCATTCGTGCAGTGGCCCGCTACCAGGTAACGGGACTTGCTGCCGTCCCCCCCTTATGGAATCAACTGGTTGGCCTGGACTGGCCCGACGAGGCAAAAAGTTCGCTTCGCCACATAACTAATACCGGGGGAGCCATGCCCGTAGCAACAACTCATGGCCTACAAAAGTCCCTCCCCAACACCGACATCTTCCTGATGTACGGTCTGACAGAAGCCTTCCGCTCCACCTACTTGCCACCCGACCAGATTAATATCCGACCCGAGAGCATGGGCAAGGCGGTGCCAAATGCAGAAGTTCTGGTCATTAACGAAAACGGAGAAGAATGTGAAGCAGGAGAGCCTGGAGAACTGGTACACAGAGGCGCTCTGGTAGCCATGGGCTATTGGAACGATCCCGAAAAAACAGCACATCACTTCAAGCCCTGCCCGGGTCAACCAGCCGAACTTCCGATTACAGAACTCGCAGTCTGGTCGGGAGATCAGGTCAAAAAAGACGAAGAGGGCTACCTGTACTTCGTCAGCCGCAAGGACGACATGATTAAGACTTCGGGATATCGGGTGAGCCCAACCGAAGTGGAGGAAATTGTGTACAGCTCGAACAAAGTGTCAGCCGCTGTAGCAATTGGCCTGATACACCCGACTTTGGGACAAGCCATTCTGTTACTCATTACACCCTCCATTGACAAGATAGGCGAATCCGATATTGAGGGTGATATTGCCGCCCATTGCCGCCGGGAAATGCCCAATTTTATGGTGCCCCAAAAAATTATCTGCACAGAGCGCCTACCGCATAACCAGAACGGGAAAATTGACCGCAAACATTTGGCAGAGGAATATCGACTTCTATTCAGTAGCACCCAACCTGCCGACAAGTCTAACAGGGAACAAAACACGTGAATCAGCCAGAGCACAAAAAACGAAAGCCCGAGCATACAGCCATGACTCAGTTCAGATGCATTGATAACTGTCTGCAGATTGGCGGCGTACCCCTGACTACGCTGGCTACCGACATGGGTGACCGAGCTTTTTACGCCTATGACCGCAGCGTAATACTCAAACAGCTGGACAAACTGAGACAGGAACTACCCACTGGCATACACTTACACTACGCAATGAAAGCCAACCCCATGCCTGAGGTTGTCAATTTTCTCGCGCAGCACTGCGATGGCCTGGATGTTGCCTCGGGGGGTGAATTAGAAGTGGCTTTGGCCAGCGGTATCGACCCAAAGCTGATCAGTATGGCCGGCCCCGGAAAATCGGAAAGCGAATTAGCTCTGGCGATAAAGCACGGCATAACGATTAACATGGAATCCGAAGGCGAAATGGCCCGTATTGCAGTGCTGGCGGAATCTCTCGAAATGAGACCTAGAGTAGCCATAAGGGTGAATCCCGACTTCGAACTAAAAGCGTCCGGCATGAAGATGGCCGGAGGTCCAAAACCATTTGGTGTTGATGCTGAACGGGTTCCCCAGATGTTGCGCGATCTGGCAGAGCTACCACTGGAGTTCACTGGCTTTCATATTTTCTGTGGTTCACAGAACCTTCGGGGCGACGCGATAATAGAAGCCCAAACCAACACCTTTGAATTGGCATTTCGCCTCGCCCGCCACGCACCAACACCGGTAAAATCACTGAACATAGGAGGCGGGCTGGGCGTCCCCTACTTCCCTGGAGAATCCAGAATTGAATTATCCGGCGTTTCTGAAAATCTCGAGGCTCAATTACAAAGAGCAAAACAGGAATTGCCAGACGCTGAGATTGTTATGGAACTGGGCCGCTATCTAGTCGCGGAAGCAGGTGTCTATGTTTCCCGCGTAGTCGACAAGAAAGTCTCTAGAGGAGAGACTTTTTTAATCACTAATGGCGGGCTTCACCATCACCTGGCTGCATCGGGTAATTTCGGCCAGGTCATACGGAAAAATTATCCTGTTTGCATTGGAAACCGCGTCGTATCCGACCAACACGAATTGGTTAATATCGTGGGGCCGCTGTGTACGCCACTGGATATTCTCGCCGATAAAATGTCACTGCCTGTGGCAGAGATTGGTGATCTCATCGTTATCTTTCAGTCGGGGGCCTACGGCTACTCGGCCAGCCCACACAATTTTCTCAGCCACCCAGCGCCCGGAGAAATCTTCGTCTGACTACAGTGTCAACTTATCTATGATACCGTGATATAACTCACATAGTGGAGAGTAGTTTCTGCCTGTCATGAATATGCCATGTTATGGTTGACGTGATAAGCAAGGATAACGAGATACATAAAGGGATTTGATAGTGGCTTCTAGCGGCGCTCACAAACATCACGCACATTCTGCCTACTACCGCCTCGTACTGATCGACAGTCTGGGGTTTTTTGGCGCCTTTTATTTGGCTTCGTATTTGTATTTTTTACCCGAACCGGGTGGCTGGGCAGCGTTCACAAACTCTATTCCGCTTCGAGCCATAGTTTTTTCCGCTGTTTCTATTATTTCCCTCATGACCATGGGCCTATATCAGCCAAGGATGCGCGAAGGCACCAGCGGAATAGTATTGCGCACAGCGGGCGCTTTCACCTTAGTCCTTCTCACAATGGCAGTGGTTTTTTACCTGATGCCGAGTCTTTATCTCTGGCGGGGAATTTTTCTCTACACCACAGCAGTTGCCTTTGTTTTTAGCCTGTCCAGCCGCCTGATTTTCAGCCGATTGTCAGACTTCGAGCAATTGAAAACACAGGTACTGGTATACGGTGCTGGCAAAGCAGCCAACACCATTGTCACAACCATGCGTCGAAAATCTGATAGACAGGGGTTTTCACTCATTGGTTTTATCGCAGCAGAGGGCGAAGAGGTAGCAGTACCCGCAGACCAAGTTATCAACTTAACGGTGCCTCTCACCCGTTTTGTTACTGACAATGATATCGATCAAATAGTCATGGCCCTGGATGACAAACGCACACTAACACCGACTGATGAACTGATAGAAAGCCGAATGAAAGGCGTCGACATCATCAATCTGGTTAACTTTTTCCAGCTACAGGCCGGGAAGATTCTTGTGGACCACATTACGCCCAGCTGGCTTATCTATGCCGATGGTTTTCAAAACAGCACTACATCGATGCTGCGCAAGCGAGCCTTCGATCTCGTCACAAGCTTCCTGCTGCTGATGGCAACTTGGCCCATTATGCTATTAACCGTCATCGCAATATGGATAGAAGATGGTATTACAGCTCCAATCGTCTTCCGGCAAAACAGGGTTGGCCTGCACGGTAAAGTATTCCAGGTACTTAAATTTCGCAGTATGACAGTGGATGCCGAAGGAGATGGCAAAGCGCGTTGGGCGACAGAAAACGACTCTCGAGTAACCAAGGTGGGTCGATTCATTCGCAAAGTAAGAATTGATGAGTTACCACAGATTATTAATGTGCTCGCAGGAGAAATGGCCTTTACAGGCCCTAGACCGGAGCGCCCTGAGTTTGTCAAAGACTTCGCGCAGAGGATTCCTTTCTACGATGTAAGACACTCGGTGAAACCAGGAATTACGGGCTGGGCACAACTATGCTATCCCTACGGCGCCGACGAGTCAGATGCAAAACAAAAACTCCAGTTCGATCTTTATTACGTGAAAAACCACAGTTTGTTTCTGGACTTCATGATCCTTCTGACCACAGTGGAAGTGATTCTTTTCGGAAAAGGTGCCCGCTAGAGCACTCTTTCCCCGAGCATTTTTCCCCGTCAAAAAACTGTCAATTAACCCATAAGGGTGTCGGAAAATTATACACAGCGTCTTGTTGTCTCCAATACAGGGGAGTAACATGAATCCCAAGCTGCTGTATTATAAGAAAAATTATTTTTGGCTCAGTTTTTGCATTACTTCTGCAAACGACCTTGGGATGACTAGAGCAAATGGACACAATTTTATTAATTCTCGGTGTTTTGGGGTTTGGTGCCATAGTAATCTCCATCTATGTTTTCATGGTTGCCGCACGAAACTACGTATCCAACACTCGTGAGCATGAGAAGCTAGACGGCATTTCGGTTGAGAAAGGATTTATCGAGAGAAGTTTGAGCGACCGCAGAAGAAATTCCAGATTAGATTTCCCCATGACAGTTAATGGCATGCTAATCCCGATGGAACGGCGTAGCACGCTGGAGCGTAGAAGCGCCTTAGCCTGAATATATAGACCCAAGGTTACAGCCCCTACTCCAACATCACTCCGGTTCAACGACACAAATTGCTCCACCCATACTTCAGGTACGCCCTCATTCGCTGCTTTTTTATTGCTGCGCTTATTTGCCTGCTAACCGGGTGCTCAGGCTATCAATTAAAAAATCTGGCGAAGTCTGACATCGACATGGTGGCAGACGAATTTATTGCTGAGAGCCGGTTGCTGGTTCGAGAACTCACTGCAAAGCTGTACAAGCGAAATCCTCAAGAGCTTGCAAAAAACTCTGGCATGACAATCGCCATCCGACTCAAGCAACTTAGCAGCAAACCCGGCCAACTCAATTTTCCAGAGCTAAGGGGCAAGCAGGAAGTTGAGGCAATGCAGCTGGTGTTTGACCCAAGCTTCAAAGGGGACAGGGTTTTCGCTCTGGCGGTAGGGCTTGGAGGAATGCTACGTTACGCCTATGGCTACAACCCTGAATTATTCCTATTCGACAGCCTTGACTCTGATCGCCTGATAGCGAGCGCTCATAACGTCGAAGCACTACTGTGGAGGCTTAAAAATACGCGCTGGAGCAACAACACGCCCTACCTGATCACCAGCGAGTACCAGGGTGTAACGGATAACCTAAGCTTCGAAAGACTGTTCGGTAAGCTCATCGTGTTACAGGAGATGATGGCTAGAATTGCCGGAGACTCAACTGATCGCTACGTGAACAAGGTAGTCCACACGGCCTCCTCCGTATTTATCCCATTACCTATCTAGCTGAATTCATTCCAACGCAGCATCCCGCCAGAAATATTCGCCACCCTGTCGACTCCGGCACTCTGCAAGATATTCACAGCCATTGCCGATCTACGCCCTGAACGACACAGGCATACGACGGGTTTATCTGTGGGAACGTCTTGCACTGAGTCGCGCAGTTGCGCCAGGGGGATAAGCTGGGTATTGTCCAAACGGTCTGCAGCGTCTTCCAGCTCGGCGTTTTCACGAACATCCAGGATGTGAATTTCTTCACGATGAGTAACAACCCATTCAATGTCGACCTCGGGAACACCTGAAAATGTATAGTGGATGGGCGCCCAGGTGACTTCGCCTGGAACTTCGCCACTCTCGGGCTCGCCACTGCGCATATTGGCCGGTACGGCGTGATCAATCAATTTAGGGTGAGGCAACTGCATTGCCTCCATGTACCCGACAAAATCCTGCTCTATGGCACCGCCGCCCAAACGCGTATTGAACGCAACCTCTTCGCGCACCGTCGAGACTGTGCGTCCATTGTAATCATGGCCTGGATATAACTCGCAGCTAATCGGTAAGCTGAACAACTTCTCCCGAACTGAATGGAACAAGGTAGACGCATCACCCTGCTGAAAGTCACAGCGACCACACCCGCGGATTAACAAGGCATCTCCGGTAAATGCCATGGACTGATCTGCCAGCACATAACTCAGACAACCGTCCGTATGGCCCGGAGTAGAAATCACCTTGAGCACCTCGTTGCCGACGCGAATCTCATCACCTTCATTCAGGGGGATATCAACGTTCGACGCCTCGATTACTTGCGCACTTGCAATCTTACAGCCTGTTTTCTGCTTTAGTATCCAGGCAGCAGTAACATGATCGGCATGGCAGTGTGTTTCACACACGGTTTCAAGCGTGAGCCCTAACTCTTCAATAAGAGCCAGGTCACGCCGGACCATCTCGAAAACAGGATCAATTAGCACTGCTGTGTTGGTTTTATCGCATCCGAGCAGATAGGTATATGTAGAGGAGCTGAGATCGAACAATTGCCTGAAAATCATGGTAGGAGCCGCATGGGTAGAAAAGAACGTTCACTATAATCAAAAATCCTTTCCAAGGCATGGGGGGATAAGCGAAACATGGGCACAACGGACAATTGTCGAGCTTGCACTCTACACCGGCAAGGTTACAATCTTCCACCCCACTCCCCTTCAGTTTGCCCAACGATGTCCATCTGGCAGCCCCGCTCTGTACACCAACTTATTCTTGTCGGCTTTTTTGTCGCGCTGGCACCGCTATGTGTGGCGATTCTGGTGTCGACTGCGACTCTGGGGGAACTAGCAGATAAGAGCCTGGAGGTTACTCAGCAAGTTGTGGAGGTCACTCGCCTGGGACAGGACATTCAAAGCGAGATGTTGAATCTGGAACGCCGTGCCAGGCAATATTTGGCCCTGGGTGAACCCGAACTCGCGCTATTATTTGAGCGGGAACGTTCAGGCCTGTTGAACAAACTACAGTTGCTACAAAGCAGCCTGCCTTCGCCGAGCACAGATACTATCGATTTGATAGATTCACTAAGCCACCTCACACTAACTACACATGAGGCTTCAAACCCGGCGCTCGATCTCAGCTCCCATCCGCGCTCCAGAGAGCAACTGGATCAAGGTTTATCTCTGATCCGAGATCAGAGCGCCGCAGTTAACACATGGCTGATATCTTCAACGGACCAGTTACTGGAAAAAAATGTGACGGAGGCCGACTCTTACATCGACGCACTTGTACTGCAACTGGTCGTACTGGCATTTGCAACTCTGGCCCTGCTGCTATCGTTTGCCTACTGGATAAACAAGCCTATTAAGGACCTCACACAAGAGATAAACCTGCTGGGAAGCTCCGGTCTAAGCCATTCCATTGAGATATCAGGGCCATTGGAGCTGCAGGCACTGGGCAGTGAGCTGGAATGCTTGCGTCAGGGCCTGCATGAGGCAGAACAGCAGAAGCAACAATTTCTGCGCCACATTTCCCACGAACTAAAAACCCCATTGTCGAGTCTGCGCGAGGGCGCTGACTTACTTGCCGAGCAGGTAACCGGACACTTATCGCAACAACAGCACCAGATCGTTGATATAGTCCGCCACAATGGTATTGAGCTTCAGCGATTGATTGAAAACCTGCTGGATTACAACCAACTACCCCACCAGGAGCTGATCTATGAAGAAGTTGATATACAGGCTCTATGGCAGGAACTGCTGACAAGTTATCGTATAAGCATCGATAATAAATCCCTGCATTTGACGTTCCATGGAGAATTTCAAACCTGGGTAGCAGATCGCTACAAGCTGAAAACAACCTTGGATAATTTATTATCCAACGCTGTCAACTATACTCCTGCACATGGCCATATCGATATCGGCTGGCACACCGAAGATGCTAATCTACATATCTATGTCGCCAATTCCGGCGAGGCTATTCCAACGGAGGATGCAGAACGCGTGTTTGAACCCTTTTTTCAAAGTGCCAGTACTCGTACAGGTCCCATTAAGGGCTCGGGCATAGGCCTGAGTGTGGCTAAAGAATGTATCGAAGCCCAGGGCGGCAGCCTGACATTAACCTCCCATGAAACCTTATCTGTATGCTTCAGCGTAAAGTGTACCGCGCACTAACTATCATACTGCCTACCCTGGCCGTTCTGGTCGCTTGCGCCATGCCGCCCTCAGCGGTAGTGCAACAGCCCAACCCCGACGTTGTCATATATACCGATGTACAACAGTGGCTGAAGCTGCAACAAGACATCGCGAGTATGGATACCGAAAAGCTAAATGCAGCATTGGCGGACAAGGCAGCACCCGAAGGAAAAAACGAGCTGTATCATTATGCCCTGCTGCAGCAGCACTCACAGAATTATGCTGCCTGGGTAAAAGCCAGAGATGCCTTCCGACAATTGTACGCTGATGAAGGGCTCACAGAGTCGCAACGGCAGCTCGTGGATATTTTTCAGACCTACAACCAGCTTAGAATCAATGGATACCAGCACAAGAGTGAATTACTGGATGAGCAGGCCAAGCTGCAACAACAATTGCACAAAGCTGCGCAAGACAAGCTTTTACTGGAGCAAAAAATCCAGGCGCTCACGGAAGTCGAAGCGGCCATCAGCACGCTCAGGGAGGAGTAAAATGCAGAGCCGACTGTTACTGGTTGATGATGACGCCAGCCTACTCAAACTACTGACTATTCGCCTGGAGGCAGAGGGCTACGAGGTGCAAACCGCCTCATCCGCCGCAGAAGCCCTACAGACACTGCGTAATAATCCCGTCGAGCTAGTGATTACCGATTTGCGCATGGAGGAGGCCAGCGGCCTGGACCTGTTTGAACAGATCCAGCACTTCTATCCTGGTCTACCGGTCATAATTATCTCGGCCCAGGCCACTATCCCTGAGGCCGTGAGCGCCACCCAGATGGGCGTTTTTGAGTTCCTGACCAAGCCGGTAAATAAGGACAAACTTCTATCAACTGTATCCACCGCGCTACAGCAATCAGGTGCTGTGCAGATGGAGATCTATGAGGAATGGCGCGAGCATATCGTAAGCCGCAGCCCTTTGATGGAGCGGGTGCTCAATCAGGTGCGGCAGGTCGCCGGCTCAGAGGTCAATGTTCTTATAACCGGCGCCACTGGCTGTGGCAAGGAACTATTGGCCCAGGCCGTGCACCGAGCAGACAAGCACCGCAAAGGCCCTATGGTGGCAATAAACTGCGGCGCCCTCCCGGAGCAATTGCTGGAGTCGGAATTATTTGGACACGTGAAGGGCGCATTCACCGGGGCCATCGCAGAGCATACGGGGTTATTTCGGGCCGCAAATGGCGGCACACTGTTCCTGGACGAAATAGGTGATATCCCACTGCCACTACAAGTGAAGCTATTGCGCGCCTTGCAGGAACGGCGGATTCGGCCCGTAGGCAGTACTACCAGCGAGAGCGTAGATGTGCGCATTATCACCGCTACCAACCGTAATCTGGAACTGGATATGCGCGAGGGCCTGTTCCGGGAGGATCTGTTCTACAGGCTCAACGTTGTTAACTTTCATCTACCCTCCCTGGCCGAACGGATAGAAGATATTCCCCTGCTCGCGCGTCATTTCCTGCGCACCACCGGTGCACACCGCAGTGGCAATGTCACCAGCTTTGCCCCTGCAGCCATAGAAGTCATGATCAGCTCACCCTGGCCAGGCAATGTGCGCCAGCTGGAGAACGTGGTACAGCGCACAGCCGCCCTGTCTACTACCCCGATTATCCCCGAGTCTCTGGTGCGTGAAGCACTCACTGTAGAGGACCAATACCTGCCATCCCTGAGTCAGGCCAGGCAGCAATTTGAGCACGACTATCTGGTAAAAGTGTTGCGTCTCACAAGCGGGTCCGTCGCAGAAGCGGCTTTACTGGCGCAGCGTAACCGCACCGATTTTTACAAACTACTCAAACGACACAATATCAATCCGGAACGCTTTAAAGAAAACACATGATGGCTTGTCGCAATTTAGCGACACACTAAGCCATTGATTTATAAAGATATCCTAAATCCCCCCCCAATTTTTGTCTGCAAACCCATACACTTTGCGACAGATTACCGGTAATTGTTGGCCATCTGCTCTCTTCCAGTGGCAATAGAACACGCAATTAACTGTTTTTTATATAAAAAAGTGTTTCTGGCTCAATTTTTGAATGTTTCTTGTCGGCGGCAACTATTGTCATGATTTTCGCGCAGAGCAGGAGACGATCAATTTTGTCTATTGAGTTTAAGTTAGGCCGGGACCCACAACTGTTACAGCAATATTACACGCTGCGTGAGCGATGCTTCCGGGAAGAGCTGGGCCTTGCTCACTTTGACGGATCAGAGGAAGACCAGGATCGTGAAAGCCTCATATTGCTCGCGGTTGAGAACAACCGCTGCGTCGGCGGAGCCCGAATATCCCCGACCATACCGCTGCAAAGTCAAATTAACCATCTGCAGCTTAACAGCGACAACTGTTGTATGTGGGAGCGCCTTGCCTTCGATCCGGCTGTGCGCAGCCTTCTACTCTTGCGCAACTTCTGTGCCCGACTGGTCGAAGTTTCAGCGCAGATGGGATACCACCATGCCATGGTATTAAGTTCGCTGCGCAATGCTCGTTTCTACCGCCAGTGCCACTCCGCACTGGGGATCGCGTTCAAGATACACCGCCCCGTCCCTCACAGCGCCAAAGGTATGTTTGCCGGTCTGGAACACTACATGTCGGTAGCGACACTGCAAAGCGATTTGTCAGCTAGTGTTGTGCCTCGTCAAAGCGCTCGATGATTGTGAAATTGTCCATTTCGGACTCTGGAGTCGAAAAGAAAACACAGATCAGGGTACATGTCCCCATACTAGCTAAGTGGGCCAGCTAAGTTATTAGTATCGGTCACACTGACACAGGTCAAGTAACCGTAACTTTAATGTGGATATAGCAGCTACATTGTAATATACCTATGGCTGGTAATAACTACGTGGAAGTTATATATGCGCAGAAAAATTAAGTCATCACTATCCCAGTTCGCCGGCGTTTTGATATTGAGCACGTCAGCGGCTGTGCAGGCCGTCGATTTCTATTACGACGGTTATGGGGGGTTTGTCAGCGGCACGGACTCACCGAGTGGCTCAGGTACTTATACAAACGATGCCGATACGGCAACGGGAGGCGCATGGGATGTAGGCGCTGACACGGACACAAGGAACCCCGGCAATGTCTATTCGGACGTGACATGGGGAACTCCTGCCGGGTCTCTGGGGCCTTATGGCGGCCAAAGCGGTCTCGCCCTGTCCCATACTGAAGACGGTATCGTGGTCGACGATGGCGAGCCAGTTACACTGGGTGTCCTGTACCACTTTAACCGTCCTGTTACCGGGACCTCCCTGGACGCAACCGAAATGGAATGGTCACTGGCCCTTTTCGATAACCCCACCGATGCGGCAAATGGCGAAACTTCCGGCAATGCCAATGCCGTATACCTGCAGACCGCTAATTTCACCCTCCACAACTGGGAAACCACCAACGCGGGATATGCCCCTGGCGGCTTCCGCTACTTTGACGGAGTCGACTGGGTCAGCAATGGCGCTACCATTTGTCCCAGCTGGTTTCCTTCAGGTACGTTGGTGACGCGCTCCACCAGCGGCACCCCGTCGACGGAAGATATTTTCACATCAGATGGAAATCCGAGCGGAGCTACCGAATGTGGGGATGCGCATATCTACACGCCCAAGACTTTCAGCGGCACGACATTTGTGTATGGTGGCGAAACGTACGCGCTGGCAATGAGCGGTTTCTATGCGCCCGAACCACAGGGTGGGGCTCTAACCGATACCTTCTGGGCCTGTGAAAACACCGAATGTTGGGGCACTGTGAAATTTGCTATTACCGGACCAGGGGATCGGGATACAGTGCCTGTTCCCACCCTGCCCGAGTGGGCAATGATCATGATGGTGCTGTTGCTGACGGGTTCCAGCTGGGTGGCCTTGCGCCGCGGTGATGCCAATCGACTTGCCTGAATCCTCGTCACCCCGATACTGGACAATTCCTGATCGGGGTGAAGGCTTTCGTAACATGTAGCTTTCCCACCCGGTTCCATTGAAATAATTAGCAAGTGTAAGGGCTTGGTCCTCAAAAGTGAGCCTGTGCAATTCCCTGAGCCTTAACAGGCCTCCCCCAGACTGGCCTTTCAGTATAGTGATACAATTCTGGCAAGAGACCGCTCGAACACTATAAAAACGGCACCCTATGATTCGCATCACACCAAGCAGCTTCTACACCTCAAGAAAGCTGAAGTCCCTACTTGCTCTCCTGTTGTTTTCCAGCTCGTTAAGCGTTGCCAATGAGCTACCCCTGGATGACTTCATCAAACATGGTGATTACCTGGACGTAGAGATATCTCCTGATGGAAAGCACTTGGCAGCGAGGATTCAGAACGACTTGACCATAGCTTTGATTTTTGTACGTCTCGCTGACGGGAAAGTCGTTGGAGGAGGCAAGCCGGAGGAAAACAACGTCATATTTGAGGTTCAGTGGGTGAACAACGACCGGGTAATCTTCGAACTCGCGGACAAGCGCCATTACTTGGACCGGGCTGTACCCACGGGCGAGCTTTACGGCATTAATCTCGATGGCTCGAGACGCGAGTTGCTGTACGGCTACCGGGCGGGAGATGCGAGGACAGGATCGCGTCTGTCAAAGAAGAAAGACGCTAAAGCCAGTCAGGACGTACTCAACATTCTGGAAAACGACCCCAAGAACATACTCATCATCGAATATCCCTGGAGCAAGATAGGTAATTATTGGTACAACAACCGCTCGAAACCACCCATTGTCAGCAAGCTCAATATATACAGTGGCAAAAAGAGAAAAATTGAGGTGATTCCACATACGGGCGCCCGCGTAATCACCGACAAAGATGGCAATATTAACTTCAGTAGCTGGATTGATAGCGAGGGAGAATTCAAGGCCGCCTACCGTAAGAATGCCGACATGGAGTGGCAAACGCTGTCTAGCACCTTTGACCTAGCGAAAGACCCAGTACCTTTTCGGGTAGATGCCAGTGGAGAGAAGGTCTATATGTGGGGGACAACAGGCGAGGCGGAGATGAGCACCGTTATTGAACTGGATATTGCATCTGGCCAGTTCACACCCTTGGCCACTGACATCCAATACGACATTGATTCCTCTAGCCCTGATTTAGAGACCCTTAAACCAGCAGTTCTGGAGTTGGGACCGGGCAGGGCTGAATATCGATACCCTGGCCCAGATAGTCGCACTGCCAGAATCCACAAGAAATTGGCAGGAGCCTTTAAGGGGCAAGACATTGATTTTATGAGCAGCAGCAACGACGGAAAAATACTGGTTCTCAAGGTCAGCAGTGACATCAATCCTGGTGAGTATTATGTGTTCAACACTGAGACCAATAAGGCTGACTTCCTTTGGGCCAACAAATCCTGGATAGACCCGGCCAAAATGCGGCCCATGACTCCAATTCGGCTTAGTGCTCGCGACGGGGTCAGCTTGCATGGTTACCTTACATTACCTCTCGACAAGACCATAGAGGGTAAACCGGTGAAACCGCCACTGGTCGTTCTACCCCACGGCGGCCCTTTTGGTATACAGGACAATTGGAAGTTCAACGCTGAGGTTCAACTCTTGGCCAACCGCGGCTATGCGGTATTGCAGGTAAACTTTCGCGGCAGTGGGGGCTATGGCGAGAAATTTCTCAAGGCGGGATACAGGCAGTGGGGTGGAACTATGATTGACGATATCATTGACGCCACCCAATGGGTGGTGAGCACAGGGGGCGTCGACGGCAAACGTATGTGCCTATACGGGGCCAGCTATGGTGGTTACGCCGCCCTGATGACCGCAGCAAGAGAACCTGCCCTCTTTAAGTGCACTGTGGGCTATGCCGGCGTGTATGACATGAACTACATGTACACCAACAGCGACATCAGCAAACATTGGGGTGGCAAGGCGTTTCTGGAAAGAACTATAGGCCACGATCAGCAACAACTTACGGAATACTCTCCGGTCAACCACGCAGGGGCAATTCAAGCCGCGGTCATGCTGATACACGGTAATCAGGACGCCCGGGCATCCATCGATAATGCAGCGGATATGCGTAGAGCACTAGAGAAACACAACAAAGAGGTTACCTGGCTCACCTATGGGGTCGCTGGCCACGGCGTCTGGAACCTGGATGACCGTCGTGAGCTGTACGCTGGTGTTCTGGAATTTTTGGATGAACACATTGGGGCCGAGGGTAAATAGCTTTGAGGAAAGCTATCGCGGAAGCTTGGACTTATTACTTCTAAAAAAATATGGTCGGGACGAGAGGATTTGAACCTCCGACCACTACACCCCCAGTGTAGTGCGCTACCAGACTGCGCTACGCCCCGAAAAGAGATTGCTAACGCCAAGGACAGGCGCTGCGAGGGCGGCATTATACTCAATACCGCGAGGGATACAAACCTGAATCAGGCGGGTTTCAAAACTTTTAAGACGTCTTCCAACTCTTCTATGGTTTCGCGTAGCACGGCCTTAACATCTGAACTGCCATTGCCGTCACTTTCGTCTACCATGCGCAGTCTAGCACCGCCAATTGTATAACCTTGATCGTACAGAAGGCTGCGAATCTGGCGAATGGTGAGCACGTCGTCACGTTGATAATAACGACGGTTACCGCGGCGCTTGACCGGCTTTAACTGAGGAAATTCTTGTTCCCAGTAACGCAGCACATGGGGCTTAACGGCGCAAAGCTCACTCACTTCTCCGATAGTAAAGTAGCGCTTCCCCGGGATAACAGGAAGTTCGTTGTTATGACTCGGTTCCAGCATACTCTTCCACTCTGGCCTTCAGCTTTTGACCAGGTCTGAATGTGACAACCCGGCGTGCGGATATAGGAATCTCTTCACCGGTTTTTGGGTTTCTCCCTGGGCGCTGACTCTTATCGCGCAGGTCAAAATTCCCGAAGCCGGATAGTTTCACTTGCTCATTACCCTGTAGGGAAGCACGTATCTCTTCAAAGAAGAGTTCGACTACCTCTTTAGCTTCGCGTTTGTTGAGCCCTAGCTCTTCAAACAGGCGTTCAGCCATTTCAGATTTGGTAAGAGCGGTCATGTCCCATTTACCTAGTTTCTAAGCTCGGCATTATAGTTTTTGTCCAGTAGATCAATAACTTGCTCCACTGCGAGATTTACATCTTCGTCGCTTAGAGTGCGTGATTGATCGCGGAAAGTCAAACCAAGCGCAAGGCTTTTTCTTTTAGGATCAATACCTTTGCCCTCATATACATCAAACAGCCTTAAGTCCGTCAGGTAACTACCCGCAGCCGAACGAACATTGCTCATAAGCTCCGCAGATGCCACTGATTTATCCACTATCACGGCCAAATCGCGTCTAACTTCGGGGAATTTGGATAATTCACTGAACGCTGGCAAGTTTCCGTTAAGCATGACCGCTAGCTCTACCTCACAGACATATACAGGCGCGTTAAGACCCAGATCGGCTATCACCGTTGGGTGCAAAGTGCCGATATAACCCACTTCTTCACCGTCATGGTAAATCGAAGCGGTCTGTCCTGGGTGCAACGCAGTGCGCTGGCTCGCCCTGAACTCGAAACTGGCGGGATTACGGGTAAGAGACATCAGCCCTTCCAGGTCGCCCTTAAGGTCATAAAAGTCTGCCGCCGCCTTATCCATGGCCCAGTTTTCGGTATAGCGCTGCCCTGTCGCCACGATAGCAAGCGTAGGCGTCTGTTTAAGACCTTTGGTCCCTGATCCATCTGGCCCAGGCACAAAACGCAGGCCTGTCTCGAACAGGCGCACCCTTGGCTGCTGTCTATTAGTATTGCGCAATACCGCCGTTACCAAGCCGGGGATAAGGCTTGTACGCATAACAGCCATATCTGCAGAAATAGGATTGCTAACCGGCACAGGACTAATCTCTGGGTCAAAAACCTGCTGTAACCCGGGCTCAATAAATGAATATGTAATTGCCTCCCTATACCCTCTGGCACTCAGGTGCCTACGCAAATACCGCGGTGACAATTCGGTTTCGGGTTGCGCGGGTATAACGAGATCTGCATGGATATGACTTACGGGCAGTCGGTTGTATCCGTACACTCGCGCCAGTTCCTCGAGTAAGTCAGCCTCTATCGCTATATCGAAACGCCAACTCGGCACGGAACAGCTCCAGCCTTCGTCTGTAACCGTTACACCCAAACCCAGCCCGGAAAGAATTCGCTCTACTTCTTTGGCCTCTAGCTGGAAACCAAGCATTTTTTCGATTCGCGCCGCTCGCAACACTACATCTGCGAGTACGGGCAAATGGGTTTCAGAAACCACTTCATGCAGCGGGCCAGCCTCACCACCTACGATGTCTACCAGCAACTGACTTGCTCGCTCAATAGCCTCGCACTGTAGCTCAAAATCAACACCGCGCTCGTAGCGATGCGATGCATCAGTGTGTAACCCGTATGCTCTAGCCTTGCCCGCCAGCATAACCGGAGTAAAGAATGCTGACTCCAGGAAGATATCAGTAGTGTGGGCACTCACGGCGGTTGACTGCCCGCCCATAATGCCCGCCAGGGCAATAGGTCCACTGTGGTCGGCGATAAGCAAGTTGTCTGATTGCAGTTCTATGGTTTGACCGTCTAACAGCTCCAGTTTTTCGCCAGACTTCGCGGTGCGCACGACTATCCCGCCCTGCAACTTAGCGTAATCAAAAGCATGCATGGGTTGCCCCATTTCCAACAGTACGTAATTGGTAACGTCTACTACTGCGTCAATAGAGCGAACGCCACTGCGACGCAGCTTCTCCTGCATCCACAGGGGACTGGGGAGAGAGACATCAATCCCCTTAATAATCCGCCCTACATAGCGCGGACAGTGATCTCCAGCGACAAGCTCCACCGGAAATGTATCGTCTATGGATGGGACAAGCTTCTCGTAGCTCTGTACCTTGACTGGCATGTCATTGAGTAGCCCCACTTCCCTGGCAATACCCCTCACGCTAAGGCAGTCCGCCCGGTTTGGCGTGAGATCAACTTCAATAATGGTGTCATCCAATTGTAGGTAGTCACGAATATCCGTGCCCACAGGCGCATCCGCAGCCAATTCCATCAGGCCATCGGACTCGTCAGAGAGCCCCAGCTCCTGCTCAGCACACAACATACCCTGCGATTCCACACCGCGTAGCTTAGCTTTTTTGATTTTGAAATTACCCGGCAACACAGCCCCGATAGAGGCCAGGGGAGCTTTCAAGCCCACGCGTGCATTAGGCGCACCGCATACAATCTGTACCGTTTCGCTACCCGTGGACACTTTACAAACGCGCAGCTTGTCTGCATCAGGGTGTGGTTCTGCGCTTATAATTTCAGCCACAATAACGCCGCTAAAATCACCCGCCACGGGCTCGATGGAATCCACTTCCAGACCCGCCATGGTAATTTGATGGGCCAGTGCTTCGGTTGTCAGGCTGGGGCTAACCCACTCGCGCAGCCATTGCTCACTAATATTCACTTAAAATTGCTCCAAAAAGCGCAAATCATTGTCGAAGTACAGTCGCAAGTCGTTCACGCCGTAGCGCAACATTGCCAACCGCTCCACACCCATGCCGAAAGCAAAGCCTGCGTATTTTTCTGTGTCTATTTTTGAATACTCAAATACTCGAGGGTGAACCATGCCGCAGCCCATAATTTCCAGCCAGCCCGTCTGCGAACAAACCCTACAACCCTCACCACCACAGTTAACACACTGAATATCCACCTCTGCAGAGGGTTCAGTAAAGGGGAAGTAAGAGGGACGGAATCGGACCTGCAGTTCCCGTTCAAAAAATGCTCTCAGAAAGTCTTCTACCAAACCCTTCAAGTCGGCAAAACTCGAATGCTCGTCTATTAACAAACCCTCCACCTGGTGAAACATAGGCGTATGGGTCAAATCGGAATCACAGCGATAAACTCGGCCGGGGCAGATAATGCGTAAAGGCGGCTTCTGTGTTTCCATCACTCTCACCTGCACAGGAGAGGTGTGCGTGCGCAACACAGTAGTCTCATCGATATAAAAAGTATCGTGCATGGCACGCGCCGGGTGGTGCGCGGGAATGTTGAGGGCTTCAAAGTTGTGATAGTCATCCTCGATTTCAGGGCCTTCGACCACATCAAAACCGATAGTGCTGAAAAAATCTTCTATACGCTCGATGGTGCGTGTCACCGGGTGAATACCGCCAGTGCTCTGCCCACGTCCGGGCAAGGTCACGTCAATCGTTTCCGCCGCAAGCTGTGCTTCAACCGCAGCTGACTCCAGTGATGATTTACGCTCGCCAATAAGCCCCTGCAGTTCCTGCTTGATGACGTTAATTTGCGCGCCTGCCTTTGGACGCTCTTCGGCGGACAATTTTCCCAGACCTTTAAGCAGTGCAGTTATTTGTCCCTTCTTACCGAGAAAATCGACGCGAAGCTGTTCCAGGGTCGCGTTGTCTTCTGCGGCCGATATTGCGTCTTTCGCTTCCTGAGCCAATGCGTTCAGGTTTTCCATTGAGCTTTTTCACTCCCTAT
>JADGEN010000053.1:0-2650 GCA_016744355.1 Halieaceae bacterium | reverse complement strand
CCCTTTCCCTGAGATGTCTTACCAGTAGCTATCGAACCGCGGGCCTGCCTTTAGCAAGCGCGGTGAGTGTGGGCTTAAGCCAGTGCGTCTTTCGCTTGCTCCACGATCGCTGTAAAAGCTGGCTTGTCATGTACCGCCAGATCGGCCAACACACGGCGATCCAGAGCGATATCAGCTTTCTTCAAACCATTGATCAGCCGGCTATAGCTCAATCCATTAGCACGTGACTGGGCATTGATGCGAGTGATCCACAGCGCGCGAAACTGACGCTTGCGCTGACGGCGGTCACGGTATGCATATTGGCCAGCCTTAGTAACGGCTTGCTTGGCAACACGAAAAATACGGCTGCGGGCTCCATAGTAACCCTTAGCCTGCTTTAATATCTTCTTGTGACGGCGATGCGCCACAACACCACGTTTTACTCTAGGCATAGTCTTCTCCTTTTAAATGGGTAACCGGTTACTTGGCCCGCAATAAGCGGTCAATAAGCACTTTGTCGTTATCGTGAACAATAGATGTTCCACGCAACTGACGTTTACGCTTGGTTGTCATTTTAGTCAGGATATGACTCTTGTTTGCGCTCTTGCGCTTGTAGCCAGCTGCCGTCTTCTTAAAACGTTTGGCAGCGCCACTGTGAACTTTTGCTTTTGACATAATCAAATACTCCGCATTTGAAAGTTAATAAATAGAAACTAGGGCATTCACGGGCCGTTAGTTCTTCTTTTTAGGGGCAATAACCATAGTGAGTTGTCGGCCTTCCATTTTCGGGAATTGCTCGACGCTACCCAACTCGGCCAGATCAGCTTCTACTCGTTTGAGTAGCTCCATGCCAATTTCCTGGTGAGCCATTTCACGACCGCGAAAACGCAGCGTGACTTTGGCCTTATCGCCATTTTCGAGGAAACGTACCAGGTTGCGTAGTTTTACCTGATAGTCACCCACCTCCGTCCCTGGACGAAATTTCATTTCTTTAACTTGTGTTCTCTTTGCCTTCTTTTTCTGGGCAGCCTTTTGCTTCTTGGCTTCAAACACATGTTTACCGTAGTCCATAACCTTACAGACTGCGGGGTCAGAATCAGCTATAAGCACCAAATCCATGCCGGCGGCTTCTGCCGCTGCCAGTGCCTGGCTCAGGGGTACTACACCTACCTGCTCGCCTTCGGCGCCGACCAGACGAACTGGATCTGACGTTATTTGTTCATTGGTAATCGCTTTTTTCGAGCTACCTTTACCGCTTTCTCTCTTAATACTGATTCTCCGTTACATTCACTTTTTAATCACAAAGCAGTGCGGCCGCGTCGAGCTACATCGTCTGCAAGGAGGGCGTTAAACGCCGCCAGATCCATGGATCCGAGGTCCTCACCACGACGGGCGCGCACAGCCACTGTCTGTGATTCCACTTCTTTGTCCCCTACCACTAAAAGGTACGGAACCTTCTGAATTGTGTGCTGGCGGATTTTAAAGCCGATTTTCTCATTTCTCAAGTCCGAATCGACCCTAAAGCCATTGTTTTTTAAGCAATCTTCCACTTTTTTGGCATATTCGGACTGTTTGTCCGTAATATTGAGTACAACTGCCTGTTGCGGTGCCAACCAGGTGGGGAAAACACCCTCGTAGTTCTCGATCAAAATTCCGATAAATCGCTCGAAAGAACCCAGAATTGCCCGGTGCAACATCACCGGCACCTGACGTGAACCGTCCTCGGCCACATACTGCGCATCGAGTCGTCCAGGCATGGAGAAATCGACTTGAATCGTGCCCAACTGCCACACTCTTCCAATGCAATCCTTCAGGGAAAACTCAATTTTGGGACCATAGAATGCCCCCTCTCCCGGCAGCTCTTGCCAGGGAAGTTGCTGCGAGTCCAGAGCATCGCCCAACGCTTTTTCGGCCCTGTCCCAGTCCTCATCCGAACCGACCCGTTGCTGGGGGCGAGTTGACAGGCGATAAATGATTTCTGAGAAGCCAAAGTCCTCATAGACCTGGTGCAGAAAATCAATAAACGCAGAGACTTCGGGCTGAATTTGTTCTTCAGTGCAAAAAATATGCGCATCATCCTGGGTAAAAGAACGCACTCGCATAATACCGTGCAGCGATCCCGATGGCTCATTACGGTGACAGCTGCCAAATTCAGCAAGACGTAGTGGCAAATCGCGATAGGACTTCAAGCCCTGGTTAAACACCTGAACATGACAGGGGCAGTTCATCGGCTTAACCGCAAACTCTCTATCGTCAGAGTTAAGCATAAACATGTCGTCGCCAAATTTGTCAGCGTGACCGGATTTCTCCCACAGGGACATATCGACTAACTGGGGAGTATTAATTTCCCGATAGTCGTGGCTGCGCTGAGCTTCCCGCATATATTGCTCAATAACTTGATAGATAGTCCAGCCATCGGGATGCCAGAACACCATTCCGGGCGCTTCTTCCTGGGTGTGAAACAGGCCCAGCTTCTTGCCAATTTTGCGGTGATCACGCTTTTCCGCCTCTTCAATGCGGTGCATGTACTGCTTAAGCTGCTTTTTGTTGGCCCATGCAGTGCCATAGATGCGCTGCAGCATTTCATTATTGGAGTCGCCGCGCCAATAAGCGCCCGCCACCTTGGTTAGTTTGAACGCTTTGAGCTTACCGGTGCTGGGAACATGTGGGC
>JADGEN010000052.1 GCA_016744355.1 Halieaceae bacterium | reverse complement strand
CCTCTAGTTTGGGGTCGCCATTGTTGTTTCGAGCATCACCCAGGATAATAACCGTGGTATTACTGTTAATGTCGTCCAGGGCCAGATTAGCAAAATCCAGCAGGCTGTTGCCATAGTCGGTAGCGCCGCCGTATTTCCAGTTGATGAGCTCAATGGCTTTCTCTATAGGATAATCTACAAAATAATCGCTGACTTCACCCAGGTGACTGGAGAATGCGAAGCTGCGTACTTTGGGTAAAACATCCTGCAAACTGTAAAGGAACAGCAGTAGAAACTTGGCGTAGGCGGCAACTGATCCGCTGACATCACAAACAGCCAGGATTTGAGGTTTGTCTTTGTGGGTCTTTTTCCAGTAGGTCTTGAACATTACGCCATCGTTGGCGATTCCCCCGCGTATTGTTTTGGACATATTGAGTTGCCCGCGCTTGGTAACCTTGCGCTTGCGGGAATGCCTTGCGGCCAGTTTTCGGGCCATTTTTCGTACGAGCTCGAGTACTTTGTGCAGATAGTGATGTTCGAGATTGTTCAGTCTTGTTTTACCGAGGATCTCTTCCATAAATTGCTGGTTTTTGCCCTCGGCGTGAAGCAGGTACTCGCGTTCGACGTGGTCGCGCACTTGCTCTCGCAATATGTCCCTGTATCGCTGGAGTTGCGGTAGAGCTGGGTTGTTCTCATTTTCCAGTGAAATGACTGCTAGTCGAATATGTTCTTCGCCCAGTTCATCGAGGATTTTGCGGGTGTACTGCCCCTTTTGAGTAAACATTTGAATCTGACCCAGTCCTACGCGTTCACCCGCTTGGTTGATAGCCAAACTGAGTTCATTACGATTATTCTGGAGCAAATTCTGCATCAGCGGGCGCTCGAGTAGAGCTTGTAGAGCAGGCATCTCCTCGGCGGCAGATTGCAGAGTTGAGTCGGCTGTGGGTGAATCTCCACCCGAGTGTTCAGCCGACTCCACTGAACCCTGCTCACTTGAATCTGGTGCTTTGTCAGCGGTTTCAGGCTCTGAAAAATCCAGCAGATCCTGGCTAAAGAACTGATCAAAACATTGGCTGAAAATCGCCTTCTCAGCTGGAGTTTTCGCCAATGCCATTGCGAGCCCGTCGTGCAAATAGCTGCGTTGGGAGAAACCCAGCGTATTGGCAATATCCATCGCATCCAGTGTTTCTGCTGGCGATATTCTTACGTCCCTGCTGCGCAATACCTGGATAAAGCTGAGGAGGTTTGATCTCATAGCAGCCGTATCTTCCCTTTACGCTTATCAGCCAACAGCTTCACCTATCAGGCTTTGTAATTCAGGCTCTGTAGCATTGATGTCATCCTCAAACTTCAAAAGTACATTCAGGCTGGTGCGCACCAGGTCTTCATTGAGTTGGTCAGCGCTTAACAGCAGCAGGCTTCTGGCCCAGTCTATGGTCTCTGAGATTGCCGGGTTCTTCTTGAGGTCAAGTTGACGCAGGGAATGCACAAACTGCACCAGTTGATGGCGTAGAAGGGCGTCGATGTCCGGGACTCGACTTTGAATAATTCTCTCTTCGAGTTCAACCGTGGGAAAAGGAATATACAAATGCAGGCAGCGTCGCTTTAGTGCGTCGCTTAAATCCCGGGTGTTGTTGCTGGTGAGAAATACCATGGGGGCTGTTGTGGCCTTTACCGTACCGATTTCCGGGATTGATATCTGGTAGTCAGACAGTAGTTCCAGCAGCAGAGACTCAAACTCATAGTCAGACTTATCGACTTCATCGATCAGCAGGATAGCGCCCTGTTCCTGTTGCATGGCTTTTAGCAGGGGTCGGGGCTCGAGAAATTCAGGTGAATAAAAAATGTCACCAAACTGATGTAGGCGCTCTACCGATTCTGCCAGACCCTGAGCCCCGTGTAACAGATCTCCCAGCTTCTCTTTTAACACCTGGGTGTATAGCAACTGCTTACCGTATTTCCATTCGTACAGTGCTTTTGCCTCATCCAGGCCTTCATAGCACTGTAGCCGTATTAGCGGCAGGTCCAGCAACTGGGAGGTGGTCTTGGCCAGTTCAGTTTTTCCGACACCTGGTGGACCCTCAACCAGGATTGGTTTACGCAGCGCTGCGGCTAAAAACACTGCAGTGGCAATCTGCGTGCTGCAAATGTAGCCGAAAGATTCAAAGCCCTGTTCGATTTTTTCGATAGAGGCCAGTTGTGGGAAGTCCATTGTATTCAAAGGTTGAAAGCTCCTGGTGGTGAGTTTATCCGCCGGTCATATTCATGAAACGCAAAATTTCGGTTTTCCCGCTGTTGTCGAAGATGTGCTTTTCGGGCTTGATATCCATCGCATCTACAATGGCTCGCTTGAGTTTGTAGAGGGAATAATCAGAGCTGCGCAGAATGTGGCGTAGGTCTACCGAGTGTTCGTTGCCCAGGCAAAGTAGCAACCTACCTTCCACAGTTACGCGCACACGATTGCACAGGTGGCAAAAGTTATTGCTGTGAGGAGAAATAAATCCAACTCTTGATTTACTGTCGGTCATACTGAAATATCGGGTAGGACCTGCGTTGCCTGAGGGGTCGCCCAATGCCGTGAGCGAGTGTTGTGTCTCGATTTTGCTGCGTAATTCATCGCTGCTGCAGAAACTCAGTGCCCTGTCGTGATCATCGATTAAACCCAGAGGCATTTCTTCAATGAATGAAAGGTCTATTTCACGGTCTCTGGCAAAGTTCACCAGGTCCAGCGCTTCATCTTCGTTGCGGCCCTTTAGAATGACTGCATTGAGCTTTGTGCGCTTAAAACCCGCCGCGATTGCAGCATCGATACCGGCGATAACCTGATCGAGATTTCCGTGACGGGTGAGACTGCGGAACTTGCGCGGTTGTAATGTATCCAGACTGATATTCAGGCGTTTTACGCCGGCTTCAAGCAAGGGCGCTGCGAGGCGTTGTAACTGAGAGCCATTAGTTGTGATAACCAGTTCGTCCAGCCCCTGCAGTTGTCCCATCTTTTCAATCAGCGACATGACATTATTTCGAATCAGGGGCTCGCCACCCGTCAGGCGAATTTTGCTGACACCCAGTTCCGTAAAAGCCAGGCTTACCTGGTAGAGCTCTTCAAGAGTGAGAACGTCGGGTTTGGGGATAAACGTCATTTCCTCCGCCATGCAGTAAACGCAGCGGAAATCACAGCGGTCTGTGACCGAAAGTCGGACATAGTCTACGCGGCGCTGAAACTTGTCGATAAGAGTGGAGGGGAGGTCGGTCATCGCCGTTATTGTAGTCTTTTTGCCCGCTATTCTCTATCTCAATGTGCAAGGGACTTTACAGCAGGAGCGCTGTGTAACAGGATGTCAACCTGAAAAGAATCTATAACCGCTGGAAAGAAACATGACTGGTTTAATACCTATAGTAAGGCGCGCTGTTGTATTTTGGTTTGGCGCGGCTGTGATTGGCAGTTTAGCGTTCGGGAGTGACAGCGACACCACACCGAATTGCGATATTGTTGATGGCATTATTTCAATTTGCGGTTTGGAGCGGCCGGAAGACCTGACGGTCGCTCCAAACCGCAGGGATATCATTTTCGGCCAGTTTTCAGAAAATGGCAGCCTGGCGGTACTCGATACAGTTAACGACAGTGTTCACAAGCTCTATCCAGGCTCCGATTCCGGAATCGCAAAGACCGACTTGTGGGGGGACGCGACTTGTACAACGCCGGGCAAAACATTCCAGGCTCACGGCATTGATCTGCGTCAGCGCAGCGATGGAAGCTGGCAATTATTAGTGGTTAATCACGCTGAGAGAGAATCTGTAGAGTTTTTTGAGGTCTCGTTTACCAAGCAGGATCGCCCCCGGCTTGTATGGCGTGGCTGTGCTGTAGCGCCAGAGCAGGGGTCTTTCAATGACGTCGCGGCGCTGTCCGATGGCGGTTTTTTAGTGACCCACATGGCGGCTAAAGACAGTCAGATGTGGCAGTTATTCTTGTCTTTGTTCGGCGCGGATACAGGGTTTGTTTATCGCTGGGATCAGGCGAAGGGTTTCTATCCGGTTGCCGGAACAGAGGGAAAATTGCCCAACGGTATTATCGTTAGTCCAGACAATACGACTTTCTTTGTTAATCATTATTTTGATAATGAACTGCGCAAGTACGATCTTGCTACTGGCGAGATGTTGGGGGCTGTCAGTGTAGAAAAACCTGACAATCTGAGTTGGAATCCGCGGGGCGGGCTCTACGTTGCCTCACAGCATGCCTCATTGTTTGCATTGCTAAAAAGCCTGGACCCGGAAATATCCAAGCCCAGTCTTCTACCTTTTTCCATTTATGAAGTCGACCCCCAAACCATGCAGAAAAAGCTTGTCGTTGAGCGAGATGGCAAGCCTATGGGGGCTGGCACGGTAGCGGTTGAAGTTGCTGGATATCTCTATATAGGTTCTTACGTGGGTGACAGAATGATCAAAGTGGCAATCGAATAGTATGGGGAATGTGCAGTTCTGGGCCCGCTGGCTCGGGCCCGTAGCGGCTGCGTTGTCAGCCTATGCCATTGTCCTATCCGGTTACGACAGGGAAATGGCGATTGTCGCGTTTGTGGCGGTACTTTGTATTGTCTGGTGGGTTTTTGAGCCCATCCCCATTCCGGTTACTTCGCTATTACCTCTGGCTGTATTACCCTTACTCGGGGTTTTGACCCCTGCCGAAGTCGGACAGGCCTACGGGTCCCCATTGATACTGCTATTGCTGGGTGGCTTCCTCTTATCCAAGGCAATGGAACACTCCGGTGCTCACCGGCGTATTGCTATAGGTATGGTGAATATTTTTGGAGCCAGTAGCGGGCGGCGTCTGGTAATGGGCTTTATGGTCGCGTCTGCCGTATTGAGCATGTGGATATCCAATACGGCAACCACTCTCATGCTGCTGCCAGTTGCAATGGCGATACTGGATGCTACAGATCAGAGAGAGACACTGTCAGTTCCCCTGCTATTAGGCATCGCCTATGCTGCGAGCGTGGGCGGCATAGGGACACCAATCGGGACACCGCCCAATCTGATTTTTATGCAAATTTATGAGCAGACCACCGGGGTTTCGATCAGTTTTACCCAGTGGATGGCCTGGGCGGTTCCTGTTGTCGTGATTATGGTGCCGCTGATGGCGTTCATACTAACCCGAAAGCTGCGCGGTCCACTGTCCGTCGAGTTACCTGTAATAGGAGGCTGGCGAACCGAAGAAAAGCGCGTGATGTTTGTCTTTGGAATGACTGCACTGGCTTGGATTACCCGTAGTGAACCATTTGGAGGTTGGAAGACCTGGCTGGATATTCCCCAGGCTAACGACGCCTCTGTCGCATTGTTGGCTGTAGTCGCCATTTTCCTTACACCCAACGGCAAAGGGGGGAGGTTGTTGGACTGGAAACACGCCAGTACCATTCCCTGGGGTGTATTGCTGTTGTTTTCAGGAGGCATCTGTCTGGCCAAGGGGTTTGTAAGCTCGGGGCTTAGCGATCTGATGGGACAGTGGTTGGCATCGATGTCACAAATGCACCTGCTCACACTCATTTTGATCATTTGTACTGTTGTTACCTTCATGACTGAGGCCACCTCCAATACCGCTAGTACAACCCTGTTAATGCCGGTACTGGCCGCGGCCGCCTTGGCCGCGGGAATGGCCCCGGAAGTGATGATGGTTCCGGCAGCTATGAGTGCAAGCTGCGCCTTCATGTTACCGGTGGCCACGGCGCCCAATTCGGTTGTATTTGGAACGGGGATGATAAGCACACGCCGCATGGCGCGTGAGGGTGTGGCGCTGAATTTTGCAGGTATCGCGGTAATAAGCTCAGTATGCTATCTACTGTTTCGTTGATGCCCTGTTGAGTTGAGGGGGCTTTCTTTACTCGCGGGGTTTTTGTAGTCGCTGTGCTGTATCATCCCGATCCACAATCGGAGAGTATCAATGACAGCCTCAAGAAAACTTTTCACCCTTCTGTGTATCTGTATCGCTTTGGGCCTACTTTACCCCGGCGTGACCCAACCCGTACTGACGCTTAGTGGCACCATAGAAAAGGCCGAGTTGGCGGAGCTGGGTATTGAGATGATAGCGGGGGAAGACGCAGACCAGCAGGCTCGACAAGTGCTCACAATGTTTTCAAGTTTTCTTGGGTTGGACCAAATTGAGGGGAAACTACAGGCCTATACCAGCACCCGGTCTATGTGGGGAACAGTGGAAGAGTTAGCCAGATCAGGTAATTTGGCGGTTGCTCTGCTAATTGTATTTTTCAGTCTTGTGATTCCGGTATTCAAGCTTCTGCTGCAACTGGCGTCACTGTTTATATCAGCTCAGGCAAATCGCGGGCCTCTACTGTGGCTCAATGCCGTTTTGAGTAAGTGGTCGATGTCGGATGTGTTTGTAATGGGGTTACTGGTAGCCTTTATGGCGGGCCGGGCATCTGATCAAGTGGGAGATTTACTGACTATGAATGCTTCACTTGAACCCGGGTTTTATTACTTTCTGGCCTATTGCCTGTTCTCCATCGCTGTGTCGGCTATGATGCAGGGCAAGAGTCAGGCAACTACGGCCAGTTAACTGTACATCATAGAGCGGTTACAGTAGCGCCATGATCGAATCAGCGGAGCTCACGTCTACACCAGGGCCAGCTTCGATATTAAGATGGCTGACAACACCATTTTCTACAATCATCGCAAAGCGCTGGCTACGTGTGCCCAAACCGAAGGCGCTGCCATCAAAACCCAGCCCCAATAACGCTGTAAAGTCGCCATTGCCATCAGCCAGCATCAGTAATTCTTCAGCGTTCTGTGATTGGCCCCAGGCACCCATAACAAAGGCATCGTTAACCGCCATGCAGGCAATGGTGTCTACGCCCATGGCTTTTATTTTGTCCGCATTGACGACAAAGCCAGGTAAATGAGTGACCGAGCAGCCGGGGGTGAAGGCGCCTGGAACAGCGAATAAAACGACCTTTTTACCGCTGAATATTTCGTCTGTAGAAATGTCTGTAGGGCCTTTTTCGCTCATAGTTTTCAGGGTACTTTCCGGGATGCGCTCTCCAACTTGAATAGCCATGCTACTCTCCTTTTTATTTTATGAATGTTCTGCGATGACAGATAGTACACATTGTCCCCTGTGCAGCGCCACAGGAAGCCAGCCTTTTTTCGCTGATGCGCGCAGGCCGTATTTACGCTGTGGTGTTTGCGCGTTGGTTTTTGTGCCACCGGAGTTTTATCTGAGCGCAGCTGACGAGCGTTCCGAGTATGACAAGCACGAGAACAACGTGGAAGATCCCGGTTACCGAAAATTTCTGTCCCGCTTGTTTATTCCGCTGAATAAAACACTCAGTGAGGCTTCGAGGGGGCTGGATTTTGGTAGTGGACCGGGTCCGGCATTGGCGCACATGTTTCGTGAAGCTGGTCACACAGTGGCGTTGTACGACCCTTTTTATGCGCCGGATTCATCCGTATTGGGCCATAGCTATGATTTTATTTCTGCCACAGAGGTGGTCGAACATTTGTATTTACCGGGTAATGAGCTGTCCCGGCTGTGGCGAATACTCTCCGCCGGGGGCACATTGGGTGTAATGACAAAGCTGGTGCTAGACCAGGAGGCCTTTAGTCGTTGGCACTACAAAAACGACCCCACGCATGTGTGTTTCTTCAGTCGGGATACCTGGCGGTGGTGGGCGAACCAACATCATGCGCGACTGACTTTTGCGGCAGCTGATGTTGTTTTGCTGAGAAAGTGAATGGCTCTTAATTCGCCTGTTGCAGCATATTGGCGTAGATGGACTCGCAGTCACGGTAAAAACTCAGCTGGTCATCGCCCAGATAGGGGGCCACCATGGTGAGAAGCTGCAGCACACCCTGATGGATAGTTATATGCGAAGGCCGTTCATCGTGTAGTAATTGGTCATAGTTAAACCAGAAAGTGAGGGACAGGGTCATGTTGTCTACCAGCCCCAGTAGTTGCTGGTCCTGAGTGTCGATAATTGATTGCTTTAACAGGGTTTGGCAAATGGCATACAGGGCCGCTCGCTTTAGCTGCATCAAGCGCCGGAAGCGTTTTCTAATCGCGGGGTAGCGGTACAGAATGTCATCGAGATTGTGGTAGAGAAAGCGGTACTGGTACATTTCTTCCATCACCACATAGAGGTAGTACCAGTTATCCTCTACATTGCTCTCTTTATCGCTTAAGGGCTGCTCTATTGGTGCTGTTAAGGTGTCGCTGAGGGCCAATTCATACTGCGCAAACAGCTCGCTGATAATCTCGTCCTTACCCTTGAAATGGTAGTACAGATTTCCCGGGCTGATATCCAACTCGTTGGCTATATCAATGGTTGTTGTATTGGCTTCACCCTCCTCATTGAACAATGTGAGGCTTGTTACCAGAATACGATCTCTAGTTTTCATCTAATGTTCGATTAAGCCTTGGTTTTTCGGACAGACGACTTTGTTTTTGCAGCAGGCTTTTTCTTTGCTGCCGGTTTACGGGGTGCGGCTTTAGCTTTGGCAGCTTTTTTTGCGGGTGCCTTTCTCTTTACCGGGGCTTTAGTGGCTCTTTTGGGGACGGAAATTGCGCCTGATTCGGTCAGTGCTGTGGCGAGCAAGTCCAGCTTTTTGGAAATGAGATCGACCTTGTCCCGCAGTTCGGCAATTTCATCATCGCGGCCAGAGCGTTGGAAGTTGAAGTTTTCCCGAACTTTATTGATTCGCTCTTCTACAGAGCTTTTGCTGGCGAGCCTTCCTGACTTCAGGCCTTCCCGGGCTCCCTCTTCCAGGGCGGTTCCCGCTTTAACCAGGTCCAGAAAAAGCTTAGGTGTTTCGATGCCAGCTTTCTCGATCCGTTCGTGGGCTTCATCGGCGGCCTTGCCATAGGCACCAACCCCGGCTAGCCAAATATTTTTTGCAATTTCACTGGCCTTGTCACTGACGTTACTTTTCTTGTTGCTCATCGTGCACCCCCTCTTTCAGGAAATGTGGCTTAATCACCCGCGATCGCGGATCGACCATTAAACCAGATTATGAGACAAAAAAAAGGGCCACATTGTGGCCCCTAAAAAATCCTCGTTTGATGAGGATAAGTGATCCTGGATGGGATCCCGCTTAAGCAGCGGCTTTAAAACTTACAGATTCTTTCAAATCGCTGAAACGAGCCTTGGCTTTTTTCAGCTGTGCGTCTAGCTTTTTACGATCGGTCAGGCTCTCGAGCTTGATTTCAGGCAGTTCGATATCGTCAAATGCTTTCTCGACTTTCTCGCCACGCTTTACAAGATCGCTATAGGTCTTGTTGGCTTTCTTGCGACGGGCTGTCAACTGGTCCTGCAGGTCATTGAACTGGTCTTGAACCTGATCGAATGCTTTGCCGTAAAAACCGAGGCTTGCCAAAAATGCTTTGCGGCCAGTTTCCTGTGCACGAGCAGTAAAGTCGTTAGTAGACTTCTTAGCAGCCTTCTTGGGTGCCGCTTTGCGAGCAGCAGGCTTCTTAGCAGTTACTTTACGAGCAGCAGGCTTACGCTTTGCAGCGGGCTTGCGCTTTACAGCAGCTTTAGGTGCTGCAGTTTTTTCCTGAGTTGTTTCAGTAGCCATGTTTAACTCCATTTGTTTCACGGTTTGGTGAGTCTCCTCACTTGATTCATGCGTAGATTAAGTGAAAAAAATAGAATAAACATACTAAAGGCGAAGTTATTTTCTCGGTACAAAGAATATATTTTCAAAATGCGCGAGAGGGCAGTTAGCTAAACTTTATTGTGACCGCCTCCAGTGCAGGCGCTTCTAATACAGCATGTATGTTAGGCAAAAAAAGGGCTCTCAAAGTTAGTGAGAGCCCTTTTGAGCGTTGTAGCCTGACTTTGCCTAGCTGGCTTTCGGGCCCGCAGCAACGATGCCGTCGGACACTTCAAAGTTATTGATGTTCTCGCCGAAAAGAGCCGCTAACTTGGCTGCTTGTGCGTCATAGGCCGCTTCGTCACCCCAGTGCTTGCGTGGATTGGTGTATTTGTCGTCTACGCCGGGGATGGATTTTGGAATATCCAGATTCAATATATCCAGATGTTCTGTCTCTACACCCAGCAGGGCGCCGCTTTGGGCTGCGGCTACCACAGCACGAGTAACTGGAATGGGGAAGCGCGAACCGCTCCCACCGGGAGAACCGGAACCGCCGGTCCAGCCTGTGTTTACCAGATAAACCTGGCTGCCAAAATCTTCTATGCGCTTCATCAGTAGCTCGGCATAGTCGCTGGCCGGCCGTGGCATAAAGGGCGAACCAAAACAGGCGGAAAATGTAGGGTTGATGCCCGCTTCTGAGCCAAGCTCGGTGGAGCCAACTTTAGCTGTGTAGCCGCTGAGGAAGTGGTAGGCCGCCGCTTCTTTAGACAGTATCGAAATCGGGGGAACTACGCCAGAGACATCGCAGGTGAGAAAAATGACACATTTTGGCTCGCCACCCGAATTGGTTTCCGTGCGTTTCTCAACATGCTCTAAAGGATAGCAGCAGCGTCCATTTTCGGTCAGGCTTGTGTCGTAGTAGTCCGCATGACGATTTTCGTCGACAACCACGTTTTCAACAATAGCTCCGAAGCGGATTGCGTCCCAGATAACCGGTTCGTTTTTCTGGCTCAGGTCGATAGTTTTGGCGTAACAGCCACCTTCGATGTTGAAGACAGAGCCTTTGGCCCAGCCGTGTTCATCATCGCCTATCAAATAACGCTCCGGGTCAGCTGACAGAGTTGTTTTGCCAGTGCCGGAGAGGCCAAAGAACAGGGTTGTGTCTCCCGCTTCGCCCACATTGGCTGAACAATGCATGGACATGACGTCTTTTTCGGGTAGTAGGAAGTTTTGAACTGAGAACATGGCTTTTTTCATTTCGCCGGCGTAGGCCATGCCCGCAATTAGCACTTTGCGTCGGGCAAAATTAATGATGACGACGCCGTCTGAGTTTGTGCCATCCCGTTCGGGATCACAGACGAAGTTAACTGCGTTAATGATCTTCCATTCGGGCTTGCGGCCGCTGTTGTATTGTTCGGGCCGGATGAACATGTTTTGCCCAAACAAGTTCTGCCAGGCTGTTTCGGTGGTGACCTGCAGGGGGAGGTAGTGATCGCTATGCTCGCCAACGTGCAGGTTAGCAACAAAACGGTCTCGTCCGGCTACGTAGGCTTCAACTCGTTCCCACAGGGCGTCAAATTTATCGCCTTCGAAAGGACGGTTAACACCGCCCCATTCAATACTATCTTCGGTGCCAGGCTCTTTTACGATAAAGCGATCGGCCGGGGAGCGGCCTGTGCGACGTCCTGTGGTGACCAGCAGGGCTCCCGTGTCGGTGAGTTTGCTTTCACCCCGTTTGAGGGATTCTTCGACGAGTACGGAAGTGGGCAGGTTTGTGTATGCCTGAGGAGCTTGGGTATCAGCGCTCATTATGAGTCCTGTGAAAAATAGTGTTTTGGGGATTACAAGGGGCCGTTATTATGTCAGAAGAGCTGAAATTTGCGAACCCATATGGGGAAAAAGTACCCTAGACCAGTTTGTTTTTTGACCTAGTGCAACGTTCTGTGTTCTCGGTCTTCTTTTTGGGAGGCGTGTAGCTTAGAAATATCATCTTCGCTGTATTGATACTGCTGATTACAGAACTCGCAATCCATGGTGATTTTGCCTTGTTCGAGAAGGATATCCTGTAGTTCTGCCGGGTCGATTGTCGCCAGAGCGCCCAATGTTCGCTCCCGGGAGCACGTGCACCGGAATACTACCTCACTGGGATCAAACATCCGTGCCGGGTCTTCATGGTAAAGGCGGTGTAGAAGTTGCTCGGCACTCAGAGTAAGTAGCTCCCCGCTCTTAGTTGTGGCGGCCAAAGAGCAGGCATGTTGCCACTGCTCATCGCGCTGCGATAGTTCAGGGGTCGCGCTTACCGGCAATTGCTGCAGCAACATCCCTGCAGCCTTTTCACCATCGCAGGTCAGCCAAAACTGAGTCGCTAGTTGCTCTGATTGCTCAAAGTAGTCGTTGAGGCTGTGGGCTAGCGACTCCACCCCCAGAGGCACAATGCTCTGGTAGCGCTGCCCGTTTGTTGGGTCGACGGTGATTGCGAGCTGCCCATTGCTTAGCAGGGTGCCAAAGTCAGCGCTGGTAGCGTGTTCTGCGCCCCTGACGATAGCACGCACCTGCTGTAGATTGCTGCACTCCACCATAATGAGGGGGATCTGGCCATCGCTGCGAGCCTGCAAAATTAATTTGCCCTCATACTTGAGAGTGCTGCTCAACAGAACCGCAGCCGCTAAAAATTCTCCAAGAAGCTGGCTAACTGCTGGTGCGTATTGATGTACTGCGAAAATCTCATGCAAGGTTGTTTTCAGGTGCACGATCTCACCGCGGATGTCGGCATCATCGAAAATGAAGCGGTGAGATGCGTCCTCACCGGTAGTTATTGGGCTCTGTTCGGGGGTTTTATCCATGGCTTCTAGTGTACTGCATTGAGGGTTGTGGTCACGTCCGGGTTTAGTATTTGAGGCCATATGAGTAAATTTCAAGGTTTCTATGATCCCAATGCTAATAACCGTTACAGTTACCGGGCTGCGTTACAAGACAGGCGATACGACCCATAAAAAGGAGAGACCCGGTGCGATTTAGTTACCAGATTGGAATGTGTGAGGCCGACCATTATCTGCCTTTGGCAAAAGCTGCGGAGCAGGCGGGATATGAGGGTATTACGATTCCCGATAGCATTTGCTATCCCCAGCAGGCTTCCTCCAAATATCCTTATAACAAAGACGGGAGCAGGGAGTTTCTCGAAAGCGTGCCATTTCTGGAAAGTTTGATTGCGGTTGCCGCGATGGCTGCTGTTACGGACAAAATTCGATTTGCCACCTTTGTCTACAAACTGGCCGTACGGCAGGCTGCAGTTGTGGCCAAGCAGGTACAGAGTATCCAGCAGTTGTCCGGTAATCGCTTCGATTTTGGTGTTGGGATCAGCCCCTGGGAGGAGGATTTTGCTGTTTGTCAGGTGCCGTGGGAAAAACGTGGCAAGCGCCTGGATGAGCAGATTGATATTTTACGCGGTCTGGAAACGGGTGATTACTTTGGCTACGAAGGTGAGATTCACCAAATGCCTGCGAATAAAATGTGCCCAGCGCCCACTGCGCCTACCCCCATTTTAATTGGTGGACACACGGATATCGCGCTGAAGCGGGCTGCTAGGGCGGATGGATGGATGTGCGCGGGTTTAGATATCGATCAACTGGCCACTCACATCGCCCGCATCAATGAACTGCGAGATGAGTACGGCACCGCTGATAGAGCCTTCAGTGTTTTCACCACTGGCGCGGATGCATTTTCGAAAGAGGGCATAGAAAAACTGGAGCACATTGGTGTCACTGATGTGGTCATTGGCTTTCGCAATGTCTATGAAATGGAAGCCGATAAACCTCTGGATGAGAAAATTGGCATGTTGAACTGGTATGCAAACGAGTTTATCAATGGCTGATAGTTCTCGTTTTGCGTCCGCCTTGGCTTCGCTGGTGATGTTGGGTAACTGGCTCGTCATGCACCGCGCAAAGGCGTAGACTGGGTTTTCAAAAGTTACTCAAGAGAGTGCCATGGCTGGATTCAGATTGACAAAGCCCTATACCATGTCTAAGGACGATATCCGCGAGGCGGCTGAGGGATTAGCTTCCAGCTTGCAGCGCGAACATGGTGTGCGCTCGCGCTGGGATGGCGACACCGTCAAAATCAAAGGCGCTGGTGTAGACGGCAAGTTGTCATTTCATGACGGGCTCATCGATGTGAATGTGCGTCTGGGTATGTTGGCCGGGCTGTTTCAGGATACCCTCAAAACTGAAGTGCAACGCTACCTCGACGAAAACATAAGCTAACTAAGACCCTGCGCGAACGTCTCTGGGACTATTTCCTGTCCAGCGAGTGTACGCTCGTCGAAAGTTTGACGCGTCGTTAAAGCCCACAATATAAGCAATGGTTGACAGAGGGAGGTTGGTGTTTTTGAGGTGGCGCGTGGCGTGTTCTGCGCGTACCTGGTCTAGCAGCTCCTGGTATGATTGTTGTTCCTGTTCTAACTTCCGCCTATAAGTTCTGGCACTAAAATTCAGCATTTGTGCCAGTTGCGGCATCTGCGGGTATTGTCCTTCCAGTTTGCGTAACAGCTGTAGACTCTGCTCAGCTACAGAATTCTTCTCCAAATCAGTCAAGAGTCTGGCGCATTCTTGCTCATACAGGCTACGCAGGGCCGGATTGGAGGAGGGCAGCTCTGTCGCCATCAGGGACTGATCGAAGGAAATGCGCTGGTGTTGGCAATTAAAATGAATATCGTCGCCAAATATCCGCGTATAGAGTTCGGCGTGGGCAGGTGGTGGGTAAGGCAGTTCCAGTCGCATTTCTAAATCTGGCTTGTTGAGCAGACCCTGCACAGTATTGATAATACCGCCATACATTAGCTCGCAGCTAAAGAGAAGCCCCAGTTCGTCAGGCCTGCTGAGAGTGGTGATAAAGCAGCGCTCGTCCCTGGTTTCGAACTCGATTTCAAGTGCGGGAGACAGCACGTGATAGTAGTTGAGAAAAACATCCATGACTTCGGTAAGGTCCCGGCAGGTCATGAAAGTTTGACCAAGTACAGCATGTGCGCTCAAATTAAGACGTAACCCCAGCTTCAATCCCAGTGCCGGGTCACGCGTCAATGAAAAAGCATTGGTCACAAGTTGAGTGAAGTCGCTGTCACCTACCCTGGCGCCAATTGCCATCACCCCGGTTTCGGCGAGAGTGGTGCCCAGTAGCAATTTGCCCCGATCGTGCCCCTGGCTTTCTACCAGGTCGATCAGGATCAAGACATATTGTGCGGGTGTGCTGTTATTGAGTGGCATAGGTTCATTTGGCCATAAATGACCCTATTTTGACAAGACATTACCTTGTCGCTCAAAAAATAATCGCCCATAGTGATCCCCGTATTTACATTCAATGGAGATTTTTCGATGAAAATAGAGTGGACAGACAGCACGCCTCGCAAAATTCAGACGTTTGCGGGTGCAGACTTCCCTAAGGAAAACCCCGATTTGGAAGATATCCTCACATCCGAGCAGGTCGATCATGTGGCTGAGATATTCCAAACACCACTCACTGGATCCTATAACTGGAACTACACCATCCAGGATGACCGAATCAAGAAGCTCTACGATTTGGGTAAGCAATTGAATTGGGATCCAGAGATGGACATCGATTGGGATCGCCCCTGGCCTACAGAAGAGCGTCAGCCAGAAATGATGAATTTGCATGAGTATGGCCCCTATCTAGCCATGGACGATAAAACCAAGGATGAATTCTGGTTGCACATGAATGCCTGGAGTCTGTCCCAGTTTCTGCACGGCGAGCAGGGTGCCTTATTGGTTGCTTCTCAATTGGTGTCCTGCGCGCCAACCTACAATGCCAAATTGTATGCGGCTTCGCAGACATTTGATGAGGCTCGCCATGTTGAAGTTTTCAACAAATACCTGCAACAGCGCATTGGTATGATGTACCCGGTCAATACCAGCCTGAAGAGCCTGCTGGATAAAATCCTGACGGACGAGCGATGGGATATGAAGTTTATTGGCATGCAGATTGTTATTGAGGGTCTGGCTCTGTCAGCCTTTAATACGACGCGCGAAACCACGCCCGATCCCGTACTCAAAGATATTGTCTATCTGGTAATTCGCGATGAAGCGCGTCACGTAACCTTTGGTGTGAATTATCTCGAAGAATTTGTAAAAACCCTCACCGAAGAAGAGCGTGATGAGCGTGCCCTGTTTGCGTACGAGGCCTGTGTTGTCGCAAGAGAACGCTTGGTGGCGACTGACGTATTCCGTCACTTTGGCTGGGATGTGGAAGAGGCACGCAAGCAGGTGCTGGACGGCTTTGTTATGACCCATTTCCGCAACTTGTTATTTCAACGTGTTATCCCCAATCTCGCCCGTATCGGTCTTTTGACTGACAAAATTCGCCCCAAATTTGAGGAGCTGGGAATTCTGGAGTACGAAAATCTGGCTACCGATGGTGATATCGATTGGAGTGCCATGGAGCGCCCTCTGGATACCACTGAGGCGCAGGCTTATGAGCAGGATATGCTGGGTGAGTTCAAGAAGAAGATGGAGCACGATGCAGAAGAGGAGCAGCGTCTCGCCAGTTGATACGTTGACGCAAGCAAACGAAGGCGGATTTTATCCGCCTTTTTTTCGCCTGAAAAACGCCACTGCTGATCTGCAGGTGTCGGTAAACCATTACAACGGGCGCTGCATGTGAAATAATCCGTCTCCCGATTTACACAATCAAGCAGGACTCATGACAGCTTCGCCAATGGCACTTCTGGTCGCCTACTGTGCTGCTATTGCCTTATTCTCACTGGTGGGTGGCTTTGTGCCCAACTGGGTGCGCATGACACACACACGCATGCAAGTGGCAATGAGTTTTGTCTCAGGCCTGATGCTAGGTGTCGCCTTTTATCACTTATTGCCTCACAGCATTACCTGGGTGGGTGGCTCCGAGGCCGCAGATGTGTCGATGTGGTGGGTGATGATCGGCTTGATCGTCATGTTGCTACTACTGCGGATGTTCCACTTTCATCAACATGATTTCAGTGATGACGAGCACGACCAGCATTGTGACCATCATCCGGCAGAGGAGGTGTCAGCGCACCGCCTAAGCTGGGTGGGAATTGCGCTGGGTCTGGGTATGCACACCATTATTGATGGCGTGGCGCTGGGAGCAGTCATACAGGGGCAGTCAGCAGATGGTGAGGTGGCAGGGCTATTGGGGTTGGGCGTTTTTCTAGCTATCTTGCTGCACAAGCCTCTAGATGCATTGTCTATTACAGCTGTAATGAACGCCGGCGGCTGGAGTTCATCCTCCCGTACCTTGGCTAATGTTACGTTTGCCTTTATGTGTCCCCTGGGTGCATTGCTTTTCTATTTCGGCGTCGATCATTTGAGCCATTCGCGAGACTATGTTGTGGGTGCAGCACTGGCGTTTTCAGCAGGCGCGTTTATCTGTATCGCGCTGAGCGACTTGTTACCGGAAGTTCAGTTTCACTCCCACGATCGCATGAAGCTCACTGTGGCGTTTTTGCTGGGTATTGGCCTTGCCTACGCAATCGGTGGAGTTGAGCCCGAAGGCGCGCATGCATCAAATAACACTTTGATGGAGAATATCTCATGGTTAAACGCATAATTTACCCGCCAATCTGGTTGGTTTTTGGCCTGATAGCCATATTTGCGCTCAATGAGTTAATGCCAGGTGCTCGATTCACCAGTTCCCCGGCGCAAATTGTGGGCGGGATTATTATCTTTGTCGGTCTGGTGTTGTTGCTTTTGGCCGGAGGCCTGTTTAAGAAGGCCGGCACGGACTTGGTTCCATTTAAAAATGTCTCCGCCCTGGTGACTACCGGAATCTACCGCTACACCCGCAACCCCATGTATCTCGGTATGGCGGCTATATTGCTGGGGTGTGCTATAACCGTGGGCGCTGCTCTGTCGCTGTTGGTTGCCCCGGTATTCATGGTGATTATTGAATTGCGCTTTATTCGCCCTGAAGAGGAAATGCTACGTGGGCTGTTTCCCGAGGATTTCCCCGGGTATTGCACCCGCGTGCGGCGTTGGCTGTAAGGCTTTACACTGGATTATTCAGTAAAGCCCTCGCATCTTCCAGGCCACCGACATTGATGACGTTAGTATAGTTCTGGGCCTCTAAAGCGTCTTTTGCAACGCTTGCGCGGTAACCTGAGCCACAATACAAATAGATAGGTGTATTTTTTGTCAGGCCCACTGCGCTCACGCCTGAAAGAATGGCTTTATGGGAAATGTTGCTGGCATCATTAATGTGCCCCTCGGCATATTCTTCGGCGCTGCGTACATCAATCCAGACCGCATTGGCCGGTGGGGGTGCCAGCGCTTCTGTAGCGTAATCTGAGGAACAGCCATAGTTGAATAGCAAGGCGAGTGTTATCAGCGCAACTTTATAAAACTTGAATTTATGCATAACTAATTCCTCTTGGTTTTGTGTGTTCTCAAAAAAATAATACGTCGATGGCTACAGCAAGCAGGAACAATCCGGTAAATCTGCGTGTGTGACGAAACGCCAGGGCGGAAAACCACAGGGGCCAAATTTCCGTCGGGTACTGTGCAGGCTTCTCGATGGGTTTCGCGTGAAGAAACTCTTTGCTGGTTTGCCATAGATTCGCAAGGTTGAGCAATACCAGCAGTAGAGGCCAGTTAAATTTTCCACTGGCGACAAGGAAGACTGTCAACAAATATTGGCTCAGGAGCATCGTGATGACAGCATGTCGGGAAAGCTGCTCGCCCAGCAACACGGGCATGCTGAATACCCGTTTGGCTTTGTCGTCCTCGAGTTTGTCGGTGTGTTTACCGAATAACACAGTGGTGGGCCCCAGAGCAAATACCAGACTGAGCCAGCAAACATCCCAGCTCCAGTGTCCGCTCACCACGTAATAGGTGCCGCCGACCATAAGAGGCCCCCATACCAGTAGCACTGCGGGTTCTCCCATGCCGTAGTATTTTAGCGGCCAGGTGTAAAACAACACGAAAAAGGCGCCCGCGAGCATGAGGTTGAGTGTTTGCCCGCTGTATTGCCAAACCAGCCACGCACCCAGAAGCAGAGCTATTGTGCCGGTGATACCGAGGAAATTCCAAAATTGCCTGGTGCTGACCAGCCCGTCTTCCAGGATATGTACCCCGTATTGATTCCTATAGTAGTTGTTTTTATCGATACCGCGTCGGGAGTCGGTGAAATCATTGAGCAAATTATTGGTGGCATGGGCGAACAGCAAGCCCAATGTGGACACCAGCCAAGGCTGCCAGTGAAACAAGTCGTTGCGCCACGCCAGTAGTCCGCCCAGAGCGGCAGCGGTGAAGGTCATAAATAGCACTGAAGCGCGCGTGGCGATTAGCCATTTTGCGATGGGATCCAGCGTCTGCCATTTTGCGGCATCTACCCGGGGCATTTTAGTGAGCGCGAGGCCCCACATATTCAGGTCAATCATTATTGTGCGAATGCCAGTACGGAAGTTGGAAAAATGTTCGCGCAGCATAGCAGGATTTGTCGTAATCGAGATGATAAGGTGGCTTCTTTTTTTCCAAAATTGAGAAAATTTAGAGGAGTGCGGTGTGTCTATTTTTGAGAAGTTTAGTTTGGATGGCAAGGTGGCGGTAGTGACCGGTGCAGGCAAAGGTATCGGTGCGGGTATTGCAAAGGCCTTTGCCGAGGCGGGGGCCGATGTGGTGTTAGCTTCGCGTACGGAGTCAGACCTGAATCAGGTTGCTGCCGCAGTGGCCAGCGCGGGTCGTAAGGCACTGGTAGTGCCTACCGATGTGATGGAGATTGAGCAGTTGGGTAACCTGGTTGACAGGGCGATGGCCGAATTTGGCCGTATTGATATTTTGGTGAACAATGCAGGGGGATTTCCTCCAAAACCTGTTTCCCATACTTCGGTGGAACAGTTCGAGGAAGCCTTTCGCTTTAATGTGAGCACTGCATTTGAATTATCGCGGATTTGCGCGCCTATAATGGTCGACAGCGCTGGAGGCGGAGCAATTCTCAATATTTCCTCCGTTGCCGGGCAGTATCCCGCGCCGTGCTTTTCTGCCTACGGCACCGCCAAGGGCGCCCTGTCATTTCTTACCAAAGAGTTGGCTCAGGAATATGCCCCCAAAGTGCGGGTTAATGCCATTGCGGTCGGGTCGACCCGAACCGATGCGCTAAAAACGATATTGAATGAAGAAATTGAACAGGCGATGGTTGAGTTGACGCCCATGGCACGATTGGGTGAAGTCGAAGATATTGCCATGGGCGCGCTGTATTTGTGTTCGCCAGCGGCCAGCTATGTCACCGGCGACATACTGGGTGTTAACGGTGGTCTGGAGCGCCTCAATATGCAGATGCCCAGAGCGTGGGGTGGAATGGGCTAGCCCGGTTTGCCATCAACCCTGGGGCGGGTGAGCACCGGGTAGTAGCGAAAAACAAACACGATAAATGCCACAATCCAAAGCACTGCCGATATGCGCCACGACCAGTGGGTTAGTGTAGGGGCAAACACCGGTAGCAGAGCACGTGTCACCGCGGAGGTGAATATAAGACCAAAAGCACTGGCCATGCCGCGTGATAACTCCATCTTGCGTCCCGTATGCCCCAGCGAAACTCGCGACATCATGGACAGTATCATGCCGCCTATCGTGCCCACCGCCAGTAAATGCATAATGTTTTTAATAGCGATGGGGTTGCTGCCCACAAATGCTAAACCCAGCAGCGCCAGAGGGATGCACAAATAGCTCAAATGCATGGACCACAGTAGAGGAACTCCTGTGGTCTTCCAGCCTTGCCAGTGGGACAGTCTATAAAAGTGCAGGGCGCTGGCGAGTAAACAGAGTATTTGAAACGGCGCCGCGATTTTCTCCAGCGGCCACACGGCGAGCAATGCGGCGACTAGCGCTGCAGATCCTATGGCGCTGTACTCCAGCCAGTTTGGCAGTGGAGATATTTTTAAACCCAGCCGGTTGGCAGTGAATATAGGTGTAACCCTGCCACCGATTATTACTACCATAATGGCCACTAACCACACTGCGCTATAGTGCAGGCGTATATTCAATATGATGTCGTCTGCAGTCAAATAGCTAATCGTATTCAGCGTGGCCAGACCCAGCAGTACCGGTATAAACAGCATATTACGCCACTGCCTGCGAGCCCAAACCCGCGAGCCCAGCTCAAACATAAGTAGCGCAATGAAAGCCATTTCGGCTGTCCAGGCCAGTAGCATCGCAGACGGCATCAGCCATAGGGTGAGGCGGGCAAGTAGCCAGACACCGAACAACAGCTGCAAACGCAGGCCCTTGGTTCCCGCAATACCCGTCCAGACGGCCACTGCGCTTAGTAAAAAACCCGCCACCACCGGCATGGCAAAGCCAAAAACCATCTCGTGGGCATGCCACCATTGTGGGTTAATGTCGGCGGTCCAGCTCGAGGGCGCTTCAATCCAAATTAGCCAGCGGGCCATGGCGGCCACTGCAAAAATTCCCGCACCCAGAAAGCCGGCACGGAAAGCCAGACGCCAAAGCGGAGCGGGTAATTGTGGTGCTGAGGGTTCGTTTATGTTCAAAGGGAGTACCTATTCGCCGGGGCTATCGGTTTGCTGGTTCGGGTGGGGTTCTCTGTGTGTGCCCTCCAGAGCCAGAAGGCGATGCATTGTACCTGAAATCGACTTTCTTTGACCCTTATCATACTGCATAGCCAGTCTCTGCGTTTACACTATGCGTAGATTCCAGTCTATGCTCGGCAGGGTTTTCATCGCTACAATCTCTGTGCTTGAATGACTGGTTTTAACAGCATCGCGTTAATAGGGCTTAGCCTATGGATCAGGTCAACACAGATATTATTATTATTGGTGCCGGAGGTGGTGGCTTGCGCGCGGCTATTGCCGCTGCCGAGGCCAACCCCGGGCTGGATATTGCCCTGGTTTCAAAAGTTTACCCTATGCGCAGTCATACCGTTGCCGCCGAGGGCGGTTCAGCTGGCGTCATCCAGCCCCACGATGCGCTCGAACACCACTTTAACGATACAGTTTCCGGTGCCGACTGGCTCGCTGACCAGGATGTAGTGCAATACTTTGTTGAGAATTGCACCGAGGAAATGCTGCGCCTGGAGCATTGGGGCTGTCCCTGGAGCCGCAAGGCCGATGGCAGTATTAATGTCCGCGCCTTCGGCGGCATGAAAATAGAGCGCACCTGGTTTGCGGCTGACAAAACCGGTTTCCATATGCTGCATACCCTGTTCCAAACATCGATTAAATACCCCTCTATTCGACGCTTCGATGAGTACTTTGTCACCGACCTACTTGTGCATGATGGTCAGGTACAGGGTGTACTGGCCATTGATATTGCCAACGGCAGCTTCACCCAAATTTTGGCGAAATCCGTTATCATTGCCACCGGCGGTGCCGGCCGTGTCTATCGTTTCAACACCAATGGTGGCATTGTCACGGGAGACGGCATGGCTCTGGCCTACCGCGCCGGAGTGCCGCTGCGCGACATGGAATTTGTGCAATACCATCCCACCGGCCTGCCCGGCAGCGGCATCCTGATGACAGAAGGTTGCCGCGGTGAAGGCGGTATCCTTACCAATGCCGATGGCTATCGCTACCTGCAGGACTACGCTCTGGGGCCTGAAACCCCCGCTGGCCAGCCAATAAATAAGCAGATGGAACTGGGTCCCCGTGATCGCCTCAGTCAGGCGTTCTGGCATGAGGAGCAAAAAGGCCGAGTGCTTAACAC
>JADGEN010000051.1 GCA_016744355.1 Halieaceae bacterium | reverse complement strand
GTAGTAGAGTGTGTTGCCATTCCCGATGAGAAATTTAAAGATACCTGGTTTAATAGCTTCTACGAAAATTTTGAACTGTAGTTTCCCGCTTTAGTCTTTAGGCACAATAGGTCTCTGGTTGTGTCGGGCTTTTTCAGGTTTAATCTTCATCCAGTCCCAATTTTTTCAGCCGATAGCGCAAGCTGCGAAAGCTTATCCCAAGTGCTTTCGCAGTTGCTGTTTTATTCCAGCGGGAGGTCTCTAGAGCGCTGCAAAGAATCTGGCGCTCCACATCTTCCAGATAACCCTCCAAATCCCCTTGTACATCCACACCGTTAGTAATAGAACTTCTGCCCCCAGGCTGTGGGGTGTTCGTGGAGGCATTCGCGACCGTTGCGGGAAATTGAAAGTCGTCGCTAGTGATTAGCTCACCATCGGATAAGGCCAAAGCCCTTTCGAGAATATTTTCCAATTCGCGGACATTTCCAGGAAAATCGTACTGACTGAGCGCAGCTATTGCTGATGCATCCAGCCTGGCATTGGAGTTTTCGCTGTCTGAAGCCAGGCGTTGCAGTATGGCCTGAGCCAGTTCGGGTAAGTCATCGATTCGCTCACGCAGGCTGGGTACATGCAGGTCAATTACATTGATACGATAATATAGGTCGTTGCGAAATCGACCCGCATCTATTTCTTCGGCTAAATTTTTATGGGTAGCACTTAATAGGCGGATATCGGTGCGCTGCTCTTCATTTGCACCCACCGGGCGAACAACTTTTTCCTGTACGGCACGCAGTAATTTAACCTGCATTGCCAATGGTAAGTCAGCTACTTCATCAAGAAATAAGGTGCCACCACTCGCCGCTTGAAATAGGCCAACTTTATCATTAGTCGCGCCGGTAAAGCTGCCTCTCACATGGCCGAAAAGTTCGCTTTCCATTAACTCAGGCGGTATGGCGCCACAGTTTACGGCGACAAATGCCCCGCTAGCACGGGGCCCGGTGTTGTGAATTAAACGGGCAACCACTTCCTTGCCGCTTCCTGACTCACCGTGTATATGTACCGGAGCCTGGCTGCGGGCAAGTTTTGTAATTTGCTTTCGCAATTGCGCGATAGTGGGCCCAGACCCAATGAGGTCGTGATTGACGGCGGAGTTGGTCAGCTCGGCAGTGCCCTGAAGTTTCAGTGCAGTGCTCACCAGCTTTCTCAAACTGTTCAGTTCTATGGGCTTGCTGATAAAATCAAAAGCACCTGCTTTCAGCGCTGATATTGCGGTTTCAACACTTCCGTGTGCAGTTATCATTGCCACTGGAATGTGAGAATGGTGCTCCTGAATGTGTTCTACCAGTGAAATACCGTTACCATCGGGCAGGCGCATATCGGTAAGGCAAAGGTCAGGTTGAAATTCCGTCACCGCCTCTATTGCTTGAGTAAGAGTGGCAGCGCTAACAGTTGCCAGACCCATCCTACTGAGCGTAATCTCCAGCAGCTCCCGGATATCGGGTTCGTCATCTACAATGAGTACACATTGTTGTGTCATTTCTATTTAGGCCTTCTCTCAAACAGCTCTTTGTATCATTGAAATTCGGAAACAGGTTTCATCCTGCGCAGTGGTTGTGTAGCTGAGGCTGGCATTATTGATTTCGCACAGCTCCTTGCACAAGTATAACCCCATCCCGCTACCCTCTTGCACCGTGGTGTAGAAGGGTTCAAACAGCTTAGCCTGATCCTCGGGAGCGACACCACTTCCGATATCGATGACATCCATCAGGCATTGGTGTGTCGAAAAGTCCAGACTGACGACTATTTGTGCGGTTTCTTTGGCTGTAGCCAACTTACTGTGCCGCAGTGCGTTATCCAATAGGTTGGTTAGTATTCTTTGTAGGTTTTCCGGATCGAATTCAACAAGCAGCTCTTTGTACTGACAATCTACACTAATTTCTGCGTCACGATTGAGTGTCTTGAGGTAGGCGGCCACTGTTTCTTCCAGCCATTGACCAAGGACTAGATATTCAGGTTTGGGTGCTTCTCGACTGGAAATTTGCATGACACTTTCTACGATTTCATTAACCCGATCACAGTGATGCAGGATGATGTCCGCCATGCGTTTATCGGATTTTGAAAGCTCCGGCGACTCTCGCATAAGTTGAGCTGCGTGGCTGATAGCGCCCAAAGGGTTGCGAATTTCATGCGCAATGCTAGCGGTGAGTCGACCCAGAGAACTCAACTTCAGTGACTGGGCATACTGGGTAATCGGCGTGTAGTCTTCTACGAAAACCAATGATTCACGGTTGGAGCTGGGCTGCAGTTCGCGAAAATTGGCGATAACTTTTGGGGCACCCTGCATTACCGTAAAAGGCAGGGTTCTGTGCAAACCTGAATTTTTCCAATGCTCGAACTGATAGGCAAGTTCAGAATTGTAATCGGCGAGCTGTCGCCCGTGCTCCATGGCTAAGGGGCGTTCCGGTGCTAATAAAGCGGCGGCGGCTTTGTTCATTACCCTGACGATACCTTCATCACTAACCAGCAATATTCCGGCTTGCATGTGCTGCACAATTTGCTCGTTGAGCCGCTGCAAGTTATACAAGTCGCTTGCGCGGTCCCTAGCCAGAGCTTCCGCACGCCCCAACCTGATGACGGCACTTTGCATCAGCAGGGAGACGCCAAATATAAGAACTCCCAGCAGGCCCGCTGGAAACAGTGCGTTAAAGTTCAGTTCCTGACGACTGATGAGATGTAAGGTGTCGGCGAGTGTCGCCATAACACTCAGGGCGGCTACCAGAGTCGCCAGGGTGCGATTACCGATAAGAATGGAGCTTGCGGCTACGGTAATGACCAGCAATATGGGAAGGCCTCCCGCCATGCCGCGGCTAGTGTCTGCGAGCACAGTAATGGCAAGAATATCGATTATAAATATGAAAAAGAGTAGATTTTGATTGTATGTTGAACGCGAAGATAAGAAGACGATTAAGACAAGGCTGGTAACCAGATAAGCAAGTGTAGTTCCTACGTAAAGAGCGGGGTTCAGGATGCCAACAAGTTGTCGGGTGTTGGGGCTAACCAGCATTATGAGTAGTACTACACACAGCAGAGAGCGATACGCCACATAAATACGCAGCAAAGTCAGGTTCTGCTTGGGTGGCGCGTTGGAGTTAGGTTTTGTCAGTATCGCGGGACGCATTATGAAGACAGTATACCTATTTCGAGGAGTAATTAAGTATACTGTGCGCGTTCAATAATGCTGCAACAAACTCTGAGAGATACTATGACTACCCTGAATATCGTGATGGCGCAGATGAATACTCTGGTCGGGGATTTTACTGGTAACACTACAAAAATACTCGAGTCGGCGAGTCTTGCTGTAGGGCAGGGCAATGCGGCAGATGAAGGCAGCCAGTCCGCAGTCGTAGTTGTTTTTCCCGAACTGACCTTGTGCGGCTATCCGCCCGAAGATCTACTTCTGCGCGACAGTATTGAATTGCGCGTAAATCATTCACTGAATAAGCTTTGCGAAGAGCTGCCAGCGGAAATATACGCTGTTATTGGCTTTCCTCGAAAGGTAGGCGACAAGTTGTACAACGCCGCGGGAGTTATTCATCGCGGTAAAATTATCGCTGAGTACCATAAGCAGTTTTTGCCCAATTATCAGGTGTTCGACGAGAAACGATATTTCAGCTCCGGGTGTGAGCCGTGCATTATTCAGGTTGCGGGTGTCTGTGTTTCCATTACTATCTGCGAGGACATCTGGGAAGACCTGCCCTCCGCGCAAGCAGCTACAGCCGGCGCGCAGCTCATGATCAACCTGAACTCCTCCCCTTACCATCTGGGCAAGCAGGATGAAAGAAGAGAGTTAGTCTCTCGCCGAGCGAAAGCGGGTGGATTTGCCGTTGTGTACGTGAATCAAGTAGGCGGGCAGGATGAGTTGGTTTTTGACGGAGGCTCCTTCGTGGTCGATGACATTGGCCAGGTTTGTGCTGCAGCGGAGAATTTCACCGAAGACGATTACAGCGTCAGCCTCGATTTCTCCCATAGTCCTGTCGCCGCCTCCGGGATGACGGTCGCTCCCAGGGAAGATGTATTGCAAAGTACTTGGCGAGCGCTGGTATTGGGTGTGCGTGATTACGTCAACAAAAACCGATTCCCAGGCGCAGTGCTGGGTCTATCGGGTGGCGTTGACTCTGCCCTGACTCTGGCAATCGCTGTAGATGCGCTGGGTGCAGATCGGGTTGAGGCTGTGATGATGCCTTTTCGGTACACCTCCAGTATGAGTGTGGAAGATGCCGCGCAGCAGTCGGATACAATGGGCGTTAGCCACAAAGTAATTTCCATTGAACCCATCTATGAAGCATTTATGGCGAGTCTGGAGGAAGAGTTCGCCGATACGCGTCCCGATACTACCGAAGAAAACCTGCAGGCACGTTGCCGGGGTGTCCTGCTTATGTCTATTTCTAATAAGAAAGGCTCACTGGTGCTTACGACGGGCAATAAAAGTGAGATGGCAGTAGGGTATTCCACGCTTTATGGCGATATGGCAGGTGGCCTGGATGTTCTCAAGGACGTGCCAAAAACTATGGTGTTTGATCTGTGTCGATACCGTAATTCCCTTAGTGAGTGTATACCTCAGCGCGTGATCGACCGGCCCCCCTCCGCCGAACTGGCTCCTGATCAAAAGGATGAGGACAGCCTGCCGCCCTACGAGGTGCTGGACCGTATACTAGAGTTGTACGTTGAGCAAGATTTTAGCTCGGAAGCCATAATTGCTTCCGGTATGGATAGAGAGCAGGTACAACGTGTGCTGCGGCTGGTGGATTTGAATGAATACAAACGCCGTCAGGCCCCGATTGGGATCAGAATTACGCAGCGAGGCTTTGGTCGTGATCGGCGTTATCCGATAACGTCGGGATGGAGCATCGGAGACTAAAGTAAATTGCGGTTGTCGAATTGCGGAGGTTTCGGTGGATCGAATAAGCCAAAGGAAAGCTTGTTAATCCATGAACGCTGTAACCCATCCAATGTGTAAACACTCTGAAACTCGCCATTTTTGTCAAGTGAGGGGTGCTCTGGGTAGTTCATTGCCAGCGTATTAATGCTGTCTGTAGCGAGGTCTTCTTTACCCAGAAGAATGTATCCTTGTGCCATTACAGCTAAACCGTCAGCCACCGCAGGTGTTCTCTGAAAATTTTCCACCACATAGCGACCGCGATTCGTCGCAGCCATATAGGCACCACGGCGGAAGTAGTAATTGGCTACGTTGATCTCATTGCGGGCCAGCAGATTGCGCAGATGCACCATTCTGGCCTTGGCATCAGCGGCATAGGGGCTGTTGGGGAAGCGCGCCAGTAATTGGGCGAACTCGGCGAAGGCTTCCTTTGCGTGGCTGGTATCACGCAGGGTTTCGTCAGTGGGGAGGAAGCGGGCAAAAACATCTTCATTACTGGTGTATGCCGCCAGACCTTTCATATAGTAAGCATAGTCAGTGTTAGGGTGCTGGGGGTGCAGTCTAATAAAGCGATCGGCAGCTTCCACGGCGGCTTCATGCTCGTACGCGCCGTAGTGCGCATAAATTAGCTCGAGCTGGGCCTGTTCGGCGTACTTGCCAAAGGGATAGCGAGACTCCAGCATTTGCAGAGCCCTCACCGCCAGATCGAAGTTCTTATTGCTCAGCGAGCGCTGTGCCTCTTCGTACATTTGTTGCTCTCCCGTATCTGCCGGGAGATCGGGCAATTCGTCGTTACTAGAGCAGCCAACAACGAGTAGGCTGAGCAGAAAGATAAGCGTGTATTTCAATGATTCCACCAAATTCGATTATGAGGACAGTATACTGTCCCCCGAGGGCGGTATTTAACCACAGGCTGCCCGCTGCATAAACAGGAAATGTAATGACACAGAAGCTTGAAATAAGTGCTGTAGTTCCGGCGGAACTCGATCGCGACCGCTTGGACCAGGTCGCAGCGCAGCTTTTCTCAGATTATTCCAGATCCAGGCTGCAAACCTGGATCAAAAAGGGGGAATTACGGGTCGATGGCGAGCAGCGAAGAACGCGTGACAAGGTGTTTGAGGGTAACCGCTTGAGCATAAACGTGGAGTTGGAGCCAGAAGTGAGCTGGGAGGGGCAGGAGATCGCACTCGATATTATCTATGAAGACGAGTGTATTTTGGTCCTGAACAAGCCAGCCGGCCTGGTTGTACATCCCGGGGCCGGAAACCCCGATGGTACGCTGGTCAATGCACTGCTGAATCATAATGAAAGCATGGCTAATTTGCCCCGCGGCGGCATAGTACATCGTCTCGATAAGGAAACCTCTGGCATTATGGTGGTGGCAAAAACACTCCCGGCTCATCACCATCTGGTTAACCAATTGCAGAAGCGTACGGTAAAGCGCGAGTACTGTGCCGTGTGTGTGGGTACGATGACTGGTGGTGGCACGGTAACTGAGCCCATTGGGCGTCATCCCAAGCAACGCAAGATGATGGCAGTTCGAGTGCTGGGTGGAAAGCCTGCAATTACCCACTATCGTCTTCAAACCCGTTTTGCCAACCACACTCGTATTATTGTGAATTTGGAAACCGGGCGAACGCATCAAATTAGAGTTCACATGGCGTATAGAAAATACCCCCTGATAGGCGATCCGGTGTATGGCGGCAGGCCGCGTATTCCCAAAGGGGCATCAGATGAACTTATCACAGCATTGCGCACTTTCCCGCGGCAGGCACTTCACGCCCAGGCCCTGCAATTGATCCATCCCGAATCTGGTGAAGAGGTGAGCTTTGAATGCCCGATCGCGGATGACATGTTGGAGCTATTGGCAATACTGGAGCGCGAAGACCCTTATCTCCCCAATGACGTTTATTAAGCCCGATTGGCCAGTTCCGCCCGGCATCATTGCGTTGACTACAACGCGTGAGAGTGGGTTTAGCCATAGTGTCTATGCGGGTCTCAATTTGGCCCGTCACGTGGGTGACGATTCGGATAGCGTCAATCGAAACCGTGATGCACTGGCCGCAACACTTCCCGCTGGCACGGCATTCCAGTGGCTCGAACAGGTGCATGGCTGTAAGGTAATTGAGGCAAACCGCACACAGGACACTCCTGGCGCCGACGCAAGTTGGACATCAGCCAATGGTGTAGCCTGTGCTGTAATGACAGCCGACTGTCTACCGGTTCTGTTTTGCTCTAAAGATGGCAATAAAATCGCCGCCGCTCACGCTGGCTGGCGCGGGCTCAATCAAGGTGTACTGGAAGCGACGGTCCGAGCGTTGTCAGTTCCACCTGCTGATCTTATGGTCTGGCTTGGCCCTGCGATTGGGCCGCAGGCCTTCGAAGTTGGAGCAGAAGTGAGAGAGCAGTTTTTGTGCGCCTCCGCCACTTCCACTCGAGCTGATATTTCTCGCTGCTTTAGGGAGAATGCCGTAAATCCCGGATTCTATTGGGCCGATCTCTATGCCCTGGCGCGAGTTAGGCTGGCGGCTGCGGGTATTACTGACATTTACGGTGGAGGCCTGTGCACCTTCAGCGATGCCAATCGGTTCTATTCCTACCGGCGGGATGGGCAGACCGGTCGCATGGCCACAGTAATCCTGAAAACCAGTCCGCACTAAAGCCCTACTTGAAAAGTGGGTATTTGCCCCCATATAAAAGCACAGAGATTAATGTACTGACTTAACCGGCACACTGTCCGGATAGAGGAGCGCTTTTATAATGCGAATGGATAAACTGACAAACCAATTACAAAATGCCCTGGCAGATGCTCAGTCACTTGCATTGGGGAAAGATCACAATTTTATCGAGCCAATTCATCTGTTGCAGGCATTACTGGAGCAGCAGGGGGGTTCCAGTCGGCCGTTGCTGCAAAAAGCAGGGGCCGACCTGGTCGCCCTCTCTGCTGAAGTAGACGCAGCTGTACAGGCACTTCCCACGGTTAGCGGCACAGGTGGTGAAGTTCACATGTCTGCCGACATGGGGAAAATACTCAATGTCACCGACAAGCTGGCGCAGCAGGGCGGGGATGCCTATATCTCCAGCGAACTTGTGTTGCTTGCCATGTTGGAAAGTAACAGCGCTGCCGGGAAAATTCTCAAATCCAGTGGAGTAACAGCGTCAGCGCTGAATAACGCCATACAGGAAGTGCGTGGTGGAGAGAGCGTAGATAACCCCGAAGCCGAGGAGTCCAGACAGGCTTTGGACAAATATACGATCGATTTAACCGAGCAAGCCGAGCAGGGCAAGCTAGACCCTGTTATTGGTCGTGATGATGAGATCAGGCGCACCATTCAGGTATTACAGCGCCGCACAAAAAATAACCCCGTTTTAATTGGCGAGCCCGGTGTGGGTAAAACGGCCATTATTGAGGGGCTGGCGCAGCGTATTGTGAATGGCGAAGTTCCTGAAAGTCTGCGTGATAAGCGAATTTTGTCACTGGACTTGGGTTCCCTGCTGGCTGGAGCGAAATTTCGCGGAGATTTTGAGGAGCGCCTCAAGGCGGTATTGAATGAGCTGACGAAGCAAGAAGGGCGCATTATTCTCTTTATCGACGAACTGCATACCATGGTCGGCGCCGGTAAAGCTGAAGGTTCCATGGACATGGGTAATATGCTCAAACCCGCACTGGCTAGAGGAGAGCTTCACTGCGTGGGTGCAACGACGCTGGACGAATATCGCCAACATGTCGAGAAAGATGCCGCCCTGGAGCGTCGTTTCCAGAAGGTGCTGGTAGATGAACCCAATGAAGAAGACACTATTGCGATTCTGCGCGGGCTCAAGGAGCGCTATGAAGTACACCACGCTGTGGATATTACCGATAGCGCGATTATTGCGGCCGCCAAATTGTCGCAACGTTATATCACCGACCGGCAGCTGCCCGACAAAGCGATTGACCTGATAGACGAGGCCGCCAGCAGAATTCGCATGGAAATCGATTCCAAACCCGAGTCTATGGATAAGCTGGAGCGTAAGCTTATACAGCTAAAAATTGAGCGCGAGGCTGTTAAGAAGGACAAAGATCCCGCGGCCAAGGTTCAGCTCGAACTACTCGCTGAACAGATAGATAAAGTGCAGCGAGAATTCTCCGATCTTGAGGAGGTGTGGAAGGCGGAAAAGGCTTCCCTGCAAGGCGCTGCGCAAATCAAGGGAGAGCTGGAGCAGGCCAAGCTTGATATGGACGCGGCTCGTCGCAAGGGTGATCTAAGCCTGATGTCGGAGTTGCAGTATGGCCGTATGCCCGAGTTGGAGAAGCAGCTTGCAACAGCGCAGGCAGCTGAAACTGTAGAGCATACTTTATTGCGCAACAAAGTCACTGATGAAGAGATCGCCGAGGTTGTGTCGCGCTGGACAGGTATACCAGTGTCCAAAATGCTGGAAGGAGACAGGGAAAAGCTGTTGCGCATGGAGGAGTTTTTGCACAACAGGGTAGTGGGGCAGGACGAAGCCGTAGTTGCCGTTTCGAATGCGGTGCGTCGATCTCGAGCTGGTCTGTCAGACCCTAATCGGCCCAGTGGTTCCTTTATGTTTCTCGGCCCCACGGGGGTGGGTAAAACCGAATTGTGTAAAGCCTTATCGGAGTTTTTGTTTGATTCTGAACAGGCCATGGTTCGGGTTGATATGTCAGAATTTATGGAGAAACACTCGGTGGCAAGGCTGATTGGTGCACCTCCTGGCTATGTGGGTTATGAAGAGGGAGGCTATCTGACTGAAGCTGTGCGTAGACGTCCCTACTCGCTACTGTTGTTGGACGAAGTCGAAAAAGCACATCCGGACGTGTTTAATATTTTGCTACAGGTTCTGGATGATGGGCGTCTCACAGATGGTCAGGGTCGCACGGTAGACTTCCGTAATGTCGTTATCGTGATGACATCTAACCTGGGGTCACACCTGATTCAGGACATGGCGGCGGAAGGTGATTACGACAAAATGAAGGCAGCGGTAATGGGTGAAGTTGGGCAGCATTTTCGCCCTGAGTTCATCAACCGCCTCGATGAGTCTGTGGTGTTCCATCCGCTCAACAAAGAGCAAATTGGTGGCATTGCCAAAATTCAGTTGCAAGGATTGCAGCGCAGGCTTGCTGAGCGGGAACTAGAGCTGGATGTTATGCCGGCACTGTTAGAAAAGTTGGTTGATGCAGGCTTCGACCCTGTCTACGGAGCGAGACCGTTAAAACGCGCTATTCAGCAGGAGTTGGAAAACCCTCTGGCACAGCAAATATTGGCGGGAGAGTTTGAGCCGGGGCAGATTATTACAGCCGACTATCAAGGTGGTGAAGCGACGTTCACCACCTCAGCTAAGCCGGCCTAAGCGTTTACTCGCAAGCCGATTCTATAACGCTGCGCGCTTCGACGCGCTTTTCCTCTTTGTCCTCTTCCGTGAGGATATAGATTTCGCCCTGATTGTCTTTCATTCTTATGCGTGCCTTGCTGTTCAGGGTGCGCAGGTTTTCTTGAGCGCGTTTGCAATACTCTGCATTTTTTTCCGGCGCTTTTGGTTTGGCGGTGTCCACAGGGCTGAATTTATTGTCAGCAGAGGGTGAGGTCTCCGCAGGAACAGCGCCTTCTTCAGAACCTACCTTTCGAACCAGGCTGGTACCAGAGGTGATTACTTCATAGTCGGTGCCCTTGGCCGGCGGACGGTCACTGTGTACTGGATTGCCGTGTTTATCCACCCAGCGATAGTGTGTTTCATTAGCCTGAACTGGCATGCAAGTGAGTGCTGCAACAGCCACTAGCATTACAAATAAGCCGGATTTTCTCACTTGTTTCCCCTGTTAAAATCGCTGTGTAGTTTGTCTTTATCCTCATACTATACAATTAACTTCCACAAAAAATAAGCCAAATGTTGCCGAACATGCAAGTGTGTGCAAATTGCGCTTTCTGGGTAAATTGCCCCCATGCGGTTGACTTTAAAGGCTTTGAGCCCAACAATATGCGGGTCTTTCAAGTGGCAACGGCTAATGTCGAGTACCCTCGACCCCTGGCCCACTGTAGCAATGCGATTATTTGCTGCAGCTGTTTGTTAGTCCCGTGTTTTGACACTGCGCTACCCCGCAGGGCGACCGATACACATTAGTGAGTGATCGTAATTCCCCCTATGGAGCGTCCCGGTGACCACCTGAGAGGGTTGGTTGGGAGCGGTGTATCGAGCTTAGGGGTGGGTTGCAGCCGAATGCCGGTTCCGGTATTTGTTCAGCATCTCCCACACAGTTAGTTATTTGAATTTCCCGGCTGAGGGTTACGCACCGGTGTATTCATACGTTAAGGAGATGGAAGTGGAGTTGTTATCAGGCGGTGAGATGGTTGCCCGTGTGCTGGAAGACGAGGGCGTTGAGTTTATCTTTGGCTATCCCGGCGGCACGGTTTTACACATATACGATGCCCTGTTCAAAGATTGTAAAGTACCCCATGTGCTAGTGCGCCATGAGCAGGCCGCAACCCATGCGGCTGATGGCTATGCGCGCGCCACTGGGAAGCCAGGAGTAGTATTGGTTACATCGGGTCCCGGTGCTACCAATGCCATTACCGGTATAGCCACTGCCTATATGGACTCTATTCCGCTGGTCGTGTTGTCAGGGCAGGTGCAAAGCCATTTAATTGGCGAAGACGCCTTTCAAGAGACCGATATGTCCGGAATTTCCAGACCTGTGGTTAAACACAGTTTTATGGTCAAGTGTGCCGAAGATATTCCTTTGATGATGAAAAAGGCCTTCCATATTGCCACCACTGGTCGGCCCGGCCCTGTTGTTATCGATATACCCAAAGATTTCACCCGTCCTGATCAGAAGTTTGAGTATGTCTACCCGAAAGCAGTAAAACTGCGCTCTTACTCGCCGGCACAGCGTGGGCATACCGGTCAAATCAAGAAAGCTGCTCGACTGCTGTTATCTGCCAAGCGTCCGGTGATTTACGCCGGTGGCGGTGTGATCATGGGCGAAGCTTGCGATTTGTTGACACAGTTGGCCAAGGGGTTAAATTTCCCCGTTACCAATACATTGATGGGCCTGGGTGCCTACCCGGGAGACGACAGGCAGTTCCTCGGTATGCTTGGCATGCACGGCCTGTATGAAGCCAATATGGCTATGCACCACAGCGATGTAATTTTGGCAATTGGTGCGCGCTTTGATGACAGGGTGACCAATACCGTCGATAAGTTCTGCCCGGGCGCCAAGGTGATTCACATTGATATTGACCCAACCTCAATATCAAAAACTGTGGCTGCAGATATTCCTATCGTGGGCCCTGTGCAAACAGTTCTCGCCGAGCTTATTAACCAGGTTGAATTGTTGCAGGAGAAAGACAGTGGCCTGCCCGATGCCGACGCATTAGCTCGCTGGTGGTCGCAGATTGATGAATGGCGTGCAAACCATGGATTGCTCACAGGGCGGCGCTACGGTGAGAGTGAATTAATAATGCCACAGCAGGTCATTGATAGCCTTTATCGGGTTACTAAAGGGGAGGCGTTTGTGACCTCTGATGTTGGCCAGCACCAAATGTTTGCCGCCCAATATTATCGCTTCAACAAGCCCAGACGTTGGATAAACTCTGGCGGCCTGGGCACCATGGGCTTTGGTCTACCGGCGGCCATAGGTGTGAAGTTGGCGTTTCCTGACAGCGACGTTGCCTGCGTAACCGGGGAGGGTAGTATCCAGATGAATATTCAGGAGCTGTCTACCGCCACGCAGTACAAAACACCCGTAAAAATCATCAACTTGCGCAATAATTACCTGGGTATGGTCAAGCAGTGGCAAGATATGCAATACGAGGGCCGCTACGCCATGAGTACGTATGAAGATTCACTGCCCGATTTCGTGAAGCTTGCAGAGTCTTACGGTCATGCTGGTTTTCAGGTAGATAAATTATCCGACCTTGATGATGCGATGGCAGAAGTATTTGCCATGAAGGATAAATTGGTCTTCCTCGATGTCATTATTGATCCTATGGAGCACGTATATCCCATGCATGTGGCTCCCAATGGGGCGATGAATGATATGTGGTTGAGCAAGAACGAGAGGACCTGAGATGAGACGTATAATATCTATACTGATGGAAAATGAATCCGGTGCATTGTCTCGCGTAGTGGGTCTATTTGCCCAGCGTGGCTATAACATTGATACTCTGAATGTGGCCGCTACCGACGACCCAACTTTGTCTCGTTTGACTCTCACCACTTTTGGTGATGATTCTACTATTGAGCAGATCACCAAGCATCTCAACAAACTGATCGACGTTGTGAAGTTGGTGGACTTGACCGAGGGTGCTCACGTTGAGCGTGACCTTATGTTGATAAAGGTACGTGCAGCGGGTGAAATACGTGAAGATGTGAAACGTACCACGGATATTTTCCGCGGACAGATTATCGATGTAGGCCCAAACGTCTATACCATTCAGCTCACGGGGACCAGTGACAAGCTGGATTCCTTTGTAGAGGCTATGGGGGATTTTGATATTCTTGAAGTTGTTCGGTCGGGTGTTGCGGGAATTTCTCGGGGTGAGAAGGTTCTTAGCTTGTAGTTTGTTAGGTTGTGTTTACTGGTTTGACCCCTTGAATAGCCGTCACGCTGCGGTGGTTTACCCCTCATCAAGACACGGCGTGAATCCATCCATGGAGCCTTGGCATGCGGGAGGCCGCCCCCCACGCCCATGCGGTTGACAGTCTTGATGAGGGGTAAACCACCCCATCGAGACTCTTAAGCGACTATTTGCGAAACACTGAAGGAAAACCCTCCGTTTAGGGGCTACGTATTTGGGACTGTGGAGCGCATGGACGCGCGATACAAGCCTACATGGATGTATTCACGGCGGGTCCCAAATACGTAGCCCCTAAACGGAGGGTTTGGTAGGTTCCCGCACAGAAAGTCTGCGTAGCCTATCACCCCGCGAAATAAGCCCACAGGGAGGGCCTATCCCGCTTTATGGGTACATATTCAGGTCGGAACCCAAGCAGTGAGTTCTCGGACAGAGTGTTTGGCTCCCGCATCAAAAATCCTGCGGGAACCCATCCAGTCACGTGAGGCGGCTAAACAATCCGCTTCATAGCAGTCATATACCCACGGAGCTTCTTGCCAACAGTCTCAACAGGATGGCTGCGAATCGCTTCGTTAACACTAATCAGTTCCTGATTCTCCACACCGTTGTCACCCTCGATGCCTTTGCCAATAACGTCGGTGTCAATCCCGGTCATAAAGTCCGCCAACAGTGGGCGACAGGCGTGATCAAACAGATAGCAGCCATATTCGGCGGTGTCTGAGATAACAACATTCATCTCATACAACTTCTTGCGCGCAATCGTATTGGCGATCAAAGGTGTTTCGTGCAGTGACTCGTAATAGGCAGATTCCGCAATGATGCCGGCAGACACCATAGTTTCAAACGCCAGCTCTACTCCCGCTTTAACCATGGCAACCAACAAAATACCGTGATCGTAGAACTCTTGCTCGGTAATTTCCGCGTCGGTGTTTGCCGCTTTTTCGAAGGCGGTTTCTGCGGTGGCTGCGCGCCAACCCAGAAGATTTACATCGTCATTTGCCCAGTCTTCCATCATGGTTTTGGAGAAGTGCCCTGTCATGATGTCATCCTGATGCTTCTCGTAGAGAGAGCGCATGATGTCTTTTAGTTCCTCGGCGAGGTGGAAAGCACGAACTTTTGCCGGGTTGGAAAGGCGATCCATCATATTGGTGATGCCGCCATATTTGAGACCTTCGGTTACCGTTTCCCAGCCGTACTGAATCAGCTTGGATGCGTAGCCGGGATCAATGCCTTTCTCTACCATCTTGTCGAAGCTCAGAATGGCTCCGGTCTGCAGCATGCCGCAAAGGATAGTCTGTTCACCCATAAGGTCGGACTTCACTTCGGCAATGAACGAGGATTGAAGTACGCCGGCGCGGTGTCCGCCTGTACCCGCTGCGTAAGCTTTCGCCAATTCAAGGCCATCGCCATTGGGGTCGTTCTCTGTGTGTACGGCAATCAGCGTAGGAACGCCAAAGCCACGCTTGTACTCTTCTCTTACTTCGGTGCCAGGGCACTTGGGCGCGACCATAATCACAGTCAGGTCTTCGCGAATTTGCATGCCTTCCTCAACGATGTTGAAACCGTGAGAGTAGGCGAGACAGGCGTCTTGCTTCATCAGTGGCATAACCTGTTGCACGACGCTTGTATGCTGTTTGTCTGGTGTGAGGTTGAGCACCAGATCGGCCTGCGGGATCAGTTCTTCGTATGTCCCTACAGTGAAGCCGTTCTCGGTGGCATTAATCCAGGACTGGCGTTTCTCGGCGATGGCGGCATCGCGCAATGTATATGAAACGTCCAGGCCACTGTCGCGTAAGTTCAGGCCCTGATTAAGACCCTGCGCACCACAACCGATGATAACCAGCTTTTTTCCACGCAGTTTCTCGACACCGTCGGCAAACTCCGAACGATCCATAAAACGGCATTTGCCCAATTGCTGCAGCTGCAGGCGAAGTGGCAACGTGTTGAAGTAATTCTGTCCCATGATGGAATCCTCTATTGAGATGTAATGTGAGGCGCACTCTACGCCAATTCGCGTGTTGCGTAAAACGCTATAATGTATATATAGTATTGCTAGTAACGCAATAGTAGGGTGGTATATGGATACCAGAGTGATGCGCGTATTCCTGTCTGTGGCTGACACGCTCAATTTCAGTCGCAGCAGTGAAAATCTGCATATGAGTCTATCAGCGGTCAGCCGTACAATTGCACGGCTGGAGCAGGAGTTGGGGCAATCCCTATTGGAGAGGGATAATCGAAGAGTCAATTTGACCCGCCATGGTGCTCAGTTTCGAGAGTACGCCCAGAAGGCGCTTGATGACTGGCAGCGCCTGCAGCAAGAGCTCAGTGCGGACACGGCACTTTCGGGAGAGGTAAGCCTATTTTGTTCGGTAACGGCTAGTTACAGTATATTGGCTCCTATTTTGGAGGCTTTTCGAATTGCACATCCCTCGGTCGCTATCATGATGCACACAGGCGATCAGGCCGACGGAATTTCAAGGGTTCTATCGGGGGCCGATGATGTCGCTGTGACGGCTAGGCCGGAATCCTTGTCCCGGCGGCTGTCTTTTCTGCCTTTACAGCAATCCCCACTTATTCTTTGTGCTCCAACTGCGGATTGTGTCGCACGTGAACTGACCAATTCTGGAGACACCTCTGCTGCAAATTTTGACTGGTCTGCGATCCCGTTTATTGTGCCCGAGCGTGGAATTACCAAAGACCTGTTCGATAATTGGTTTCGCGAGCAGGGCATTACTCCTACTATATATGCACAGGTGGCGGGCCATGAAGCCATCGTGGCCATGGTGGGGCTGGGCTTGGGGGTGGGCATAGCGCCTGAACTGGTTATTGAGACCAGCGGCATGCGTGACATGCTGACGCCGTTGGCGCATATACACCCTTTGCCCCCGCTGGATATAGGGCTTTGCAGTTTGAAGCATCGACTGGAAAGCCCTCTGGTTCAATCTCTGTGGAATACAGCGCAGAATCTGGGGTAAAATGCGCCCATGAATCAAACAGACGACACCCTTCCTGCGGGAGAGGGCGAGAACGACGCCACAAAGGGGGTTATTACGCCCAGCCTGGACATGCTCATTGATGAGCATGAAGAGGAAGTGTCCGAAAACGGCAAGACGGTGCGCCGTCGGGGTATCTTTCTGCTACCCAACCTAATCACTACAGTTGGGTTATTTTGCGGCTTCTATGCCATTGTAGCTTCCATGCGCGGTGATTTTGAAAGTGCCGCCATCGCCATCTTCTTTGCTGCACTGTTTGATGGCTTGGACGGACGCGTCGCACGTTTGACCAATACTTCAAGTAAATTCGGCGAAGAATACGACAGTCTGGCCGATATGGTTTCGTTTGGTGTCGCTCCTGCGCTGGTGATGTATAGCTGGGGTCTGAGCGACCTGGGTAAAATTGGCTGGAGTGCCGCCTTTGTCTATGTGGCCTGTGCTGCCCTGCGCCTGGCGCGGTTTAATACGCAGATTGATACTGCCGACAAAAACTATTTTACCGGCCTGGCTAGTCCCGCTGCTGCTGCAGTTATCGCCAGTACGGTGTGGGTTTGTCAGGATTTAGGCTGGGTTGGGGGTAACTTGCCCCACGAGGTTTCGATTATTGTTAGCTTATTAACAGCTATCACCGGCATTCTGATGATGGCCAATTTTCCCTATTACAGTTTTAAGGGTATTGATTTACACGGCCGAGTCCCCTTTTTTGTAATGATACTGATTGTGCTCGTTATCGGTCTGGTTACCCTGGATCCCCCGCGAATCCTGCTGGCGGCCTTCATTATTTACGCGGCCTCTGGGCCTGTTACCTTCCTCATGAAGTTGCGGAAAAAATAACGCGCTCAGAGTACCCCGGGATAGCTTTTTTGCGGGAGAGGAGTAACCTCCCCGCCAATATTTTTTATATTCCTTTAGTAAAACCATATGTCACTTCATATCAGGAGAGTTAAATTATGATCCATTCCGGCAAATCCATAACAGTCGAGATGCTCGACGATGGTATCGCCGAACTGAAGTTCGATCTTCAGGGCGAGTCAGTCAATAAGTTCGATAAGAGCACAGTAGAAGACCTTGCGGCTGCGGTCGCAGCTATTAGTGCCGACGCTCAAGTTAAAGGTGTCATCGTAACATCGGGTAAAGGCGTGTTTATCGTAGGTGCTGACATCACCGAATTTACTGAAATGTTCAAGCTGGACGAAGATGAAATTGCCGGTTGGTGCATCAAGTCCAATGAAGCTTTCAATGCCTTCGAGGATCTGGATATACCCAAGGTTTGCGCGATCAATGGCATAGCGCTGGGTGGTGGACTTGAAATGGCACTGAGCTGTGATTTTCGCGTGATGAGCAGTACGGCTCAGGTGGGTTTCCCCGAAGTGAAACTTGGGTTATTCCCGGGCTTCGGTGGCACCGTGCGTTCCCCCCGCTTAATGGGTGTGGACAATGCCGTAGAGTGGGTTTGTGCTGGCGGGCAGCATCGCGCCGATAAGGCATTGAAAGATGGCATGGTAGATGCAGTTGTCGAGCCTCAGCAGGTTCGCGACAGCGCCATAGACCTGGTTGGCCAATGCCTGGCGGGGAAAATAGATTTTCGTGCAAAACGCCAGGAAAAGCTGGATCCTCTGTCGCTTCCGGATACCGAAAAAATGATGGCCTTCCACACCTCTAAAGGGTTTGTGGCGCAACAGGCAGGTAAAAATTTCCCCGCGCCTAACGCGGCGGTAAAGGTTATGGAGGCCCATGCGAGCATGGGGCGGAACGATGCGCTGGCTGTGGAGGCTAAAGGCTTCGCCAAGGTGGCAAAAACACCGCAGGCAACGGCAATGGTTGGTTTATTCCTTGCTGATCAGGCGGTAGCCAAAGCCAATAAAAAGCACTCTGCAGGTGCGAAAGATATCGCTCAGGCAGCTGTGTTGGGTGCTGGCATCATGGGCGGCGGCATCGCTCACCTGTCGGCCTCAAAAGGGACTCCCATCATCATGAAGGATATCGCTGATCCAGCATTGGATCTCGGTATGAGCGAGGCCAGCAAGCTGCTTGCCAAGCGTGTTTCTCGTGGCAGGATGGATCCGGTGAAGATGGGGGCAATTCTTTCTTCAATCCGTCCAACCTTGAACTACGGTGACTTCGGTGAAGTCGATGTAGTGGTAGAGGCGGTTGTAGAGAACGAGAATGTAAAAAAGGCAGTACTTGCCGAAGCTGAAACAAAGCTGAAAGATGGCGCTATCTTGGCATCCAATACCTCAACCATATCGATTACGAGACTTGCCGAGTCGCTAAAGAATCCAGAGAATTTCGCTGGAATGCATTTCTTTAACCCGGTGCATATGATGCCTCTGGTTGAAGTGATTCGCGGAGAAAAAACCTCTGATGAAACCACAGCGACGCTCGTTGCCTACGCCAAAAAAATGGGTAAGAACCCCATTGTAGTAAATGACTGTCCTGGTTTTTTGGTTAATCGCGTACTTTTCCCGTACTTTGCTGCATTCGCGATGCTGGTGCGAGACGGTGCTGATTTTCAGTTGGTCGATAAGGCGATGGAGAAATTTGGCTGGCCCATGGGCCCTGCCTACCTGATGGATGTGGTCGGTATCGATACCGGTGTACACGCCGCAGCAGTAATGGCTGAAGGCTTCCCCGATCGAATGCAGCATGAGTTTAAGGATGTGTCAGAAGTTATGTTCGAAAACGACCGTCTGGGTCAGAAGAATGATGTTGGTTTTTACAAGTATGTGCCGGATCGAAAAGGCCGTAAGCAAAAAACCGTAGACGAAGAGACTTATGCTCTGATCAAGCCTCACGTGGGTGAATCGGCCGAGTTCGAAGCGGAAGACATCGTTGCCCGTATGATGATTCCCCTGTGCACAGAAATTGTCAGGTGCCTTGAGGATAAAATAGTCGGCTCGGCGGCCGAGGCAGATATGGCTTTGATCTATGGAATCGGTTTCCCTGTGTTCCGCGGGGGTGCAATGCGCCACATCGATTCAGTTGGCGTTAAAGAATTTGTTGCTCTGTGCGATCAATATGCCCACTTGGGTAAATTGTATGAAGCCCCTCAAATGCTGAAAGATATGGCGGCCAACGGCCAGTCATTCTTCGCTTAACGTACAGATACAGGAGTATTAAACATGAGTTTGAATGATAGAGATGTCGTAATTGTAGATGCTGTACGTACGCCAATGGGTAAGTCTCGCAATGGCATGTTTCGCCATGTGCGTGCCGAAAACCTTTCCAGTGCGCTGGTCATCGCCTTGCAGGAACGCAACCCCGGCTGGGATGTGGCGCAGACCGAAGATGTTATATGGGGCTGTGTAAACCAGACTCTGGAGCAGGGTATGAATGTTGCGCGAGTCATCAGCATGATGGCTGGCTTGCCGCGAACCGTGGCCGCCCAAACAGTTAACCGTTTGTGTGGTTCCTCAATGCAGGCCCTGCACACGGCTGCCCAGGGTATCATGACGGGCAATGGCGATGTGTTTGTGGTCGGTGGTGTTGAGCACATGGGTCACGTTAGCATGATGCATGGTGTTGACTTGAACCCTGCAGCATCCAAGGTCGTGGCCAAAGCATCAGCAATGATGGGGCTTACAGCCGAGGCACTGGGAATGATGTACGGCATAAGCCGTGAAGCGCAGGATGCATTTGCTGTGCGCTCGCATAAAAAGGCCTGGGAGGCGACACAGCAGGGTCGTTGGAACAATGAGATAGTGGCCATTGAGGGTCACGACGAGCTCGGCAATAAAGTGCTGTGTGAAATTGATGAGGTGATTCGTCCCGAGACCACGCTTGAAAGTCTCGCGGGCCTCAAGCCGGCATTTGACCCGCGCAATGGTACGGTTACTGCGGGCACATCGTCGGCACTGTCTGATGGGGCATCAGCTATGCTGGTGATGAGCGCAGCCAAGGCCGCAGAACTTGGATTGAAACCGAGGGCCAAAATCCGCGCTATGGCAGTTGCTGGTTGTGATGCGGCGATTATGGGTTATGGCCCTGTTCCGGCTACCCAGAAAGCACTCGCACGAGCTGGCCTGAGCATCGAGGATATCGATTACGTGGAATTGAATGAGGCCTTCGCGGCCCAGTCTTTGCCGGTGATCAAAGATCTCGGTTTGAGTGATGTAGTTGAAGACAAGGTAAACCTTAACGGCGGCGCCATTGCCCTTGGGCACCCACTGGGCTGCTCGGGAGCGCGTATCACTGGCACTTTGCTGAATGTAATGGAGGGTCAGGACGGTACGCTGGGTTTGGCAACAATGTGTATTGGTTTGGGGCAGGGCATAGCCACTGTCATTGAGCGCGTTTAGCTAACCACGTTAGTACGCTCTATATCTTGCTGTAAATAAACCAGCGGTACACGGAATACGTTCTGTGTACCGCTGGTTTTTTCGTTTCTGTGGAACCAATACACTACGAGACACTCTGACTAAGCATAAGAATCCAGTAACGGAGTGTTGATCAGTGCGTAGAAAATTATTTGTTCCGCCCATCCCATCTTCAGAAATTACCCCCGAAAGTGTCTATCTTAACCGGCGCAGCTTTATGCAGGCCGGGGTCGCGTTCGCTGCCTCTGGTATAGGCATGGGTGCAAACTCTGCTGCAAGCGGCGTTACGGCGATGGAGTATCGCAAGGCGAGTAAGTCATCTAACGGCTTCTATACTGATGAAGACCTCACGCCAGCCAAAGACATGTCGTCTTATGGAAATTTTTATGAATTTGGCACAGGCAAAGCTGACCCCGCAAGCTACGCCCACGAAATGTCTGTAGATCCATGGACCGTTGAAGTAGTGGGTGAAGTTGGCAAACCAGGGAAGCTACATCTCGAGGACATAATGTCGGGATTTGACCTGGAAGAGCGTATCTATCGTTTGCGCTGTGTGGAGGCATGGTCAATGGTGGTGCCCTGGATTGGCTTTCCTTTGTCTGACCTCTTAGCTCGCTTTGAACCCACCAGCAAAGCAAAGTATGTGGAGTTTCGAACGCTGCACGATCCTAAGCAAATGCGCGGTACGCGCTCCTTTACCAGTATCATTGATTGGCCCTATCGTGAGGGTTTGCGTATGGATGAGGCCATGAGCCCTTTGACGCTGCTATCGGTAGGTATGTACGGGAATACGCTGCCCAATCAAAATGGGGCGCCTATTCGTCTGGTGGTGCCTTGGAAATATGGCTTCAAGAGCATTAAGTCGATTGTGCAAATTCGTCTTACGAATAAAAAGCCTAAAACTTCCTGGGAGACTCTGGCGCCCCGGGAGTACGGTTTCTATGCCAATGTGAATCCCAGCGTTGATCATCCGCGCTGGAGTCAGGCTAGCGAGCGTCGGTTACCCTCAACGCTGTTCAAGCCCAATCGAATTCCCACATTGCCTTTTAATGGTTACGAGGAGCAGGTAGGAGAGCTCTATGCGGGCATGGACTTGAAAAAGTACTACTGAGGTCAGTCGCAATGAATGTTTTCATACGCTGTACTGTGTTTCTGCTGTGCCTGATTCCGTTTGCTCTGATTGTCTACGCAATTACAACCGGTAGCGCCGGCCCGGATCCAGCGGAATTCATTATGCACTCAACAGGCGAATGGGCGGCTCGCCTATTACTGTTGAGTTTGTTTGTTTCCCCGTTACGCACGTGGACAGGCTGGGCAACAATTATGAGGTTGCGTCGTATGCTCGGCCTATATGCGTTCTTTTATGGCTGTGTGCATTTGGCCACGTTCGGGCATTTCTATGTCGGTTGGACCTATTCTCTTTTGATAGAAGAATTTACGGAGCGTCCCTACATTACTGTGGGCTTCTCGGCATGGCTACTCATGTTGCCTCTGGCTCTAACCTCAACGCGGGCAATGCAAAGACGCCTGCGTAAAAACTGGCAGCGCCTGCATCGCCTGGTGTACCCCGCGGCAATTCTGGTTTGTCTGCATATTCTGTGGCAGGCCAGGTCGGATATCGGCGAGCCCTTAATCTATATAGGGCTGTTCGGCTGGATGTTAATTTGGCGATTTTTTCGCCAGCGTAGGGTCGTTTAGCTGTTTGTTTTTTAAGCGTTTTTTGTCTTATTGAAATTAATTACTAATTATTTTTCAAAACCCCTTGCGGGAGAGCAAAGCATCCGTATAATGCGCTCCTCGGTCAAGGGGCAACCCCACCGAAACTCACGCCCCAGCGGTGTTGAGAGTTGTTTAACAAGAAGATGAAGACAGATGTGTGGGCACTTGTTGGAGTAGTTGTCACAACTATTCAGACACAACAAGTGTTCATAAATTCATTACGAATTATGATTTCGAATTGTGTCTGAGCTGATGATTTGAAGGGTAAAGCGAGGTACTCGCGTAACCTTCCCCTCTTACTGCTTCGGTGGTAGAGGTAAAAGATTTAAACTGAAGAGTTTGATCA
>JADGEN010000050.1 GCA_016744355.1 Halieaceae bacterium | reverse complement strand
GTAATAATCTCGGTTGCCAGGTGAACAGTGGCGCTCATAGACTGGGTGATTAGGCAGTTCGCCTCAGACTTTTCCAGCAGGCGGCGCGCTTTGTCCGGGTCGGTGCCGACGGGAATCTGCAGCTTTGCCACAATGTTGATAACGGTGAATTTTGTGCTGCGCTCTATGCGTTCCAGAGTGCCATTGGCCACACACTCCAGTGATGACCAGGGGAGTTTGGAAGCGCGGGCAATGGCCCGAAAGGTGAGTATAAAACAGTCCGAAACTGATCCTATGAAAAGGGTCTCGGGTGACCATATGTCTCCCGGGCCGCCAAATTCAGCCGGTGGCCCAGTTACAAGGTCGGGTAGGCCATTACTGCTTAATGCTACATGGCTCTCAGTCTGGGCACTGGCGGTGACAACGTAGCTGTGGGGTAAGTCTTGCATTGAGTCGCTTCCTTTAAAATAAAGGGTTGAAGCATATAACGTTTGTTCACCTGTAACAGTGGCCTCAGCCCGGGTTGGTTGTAGCGACTATTGTAGCGCCTGAACCCCGGTTGAGGAACTGTGTGCAGTGCTATTGGAAAAGGCGGGCAATTCCCACAACTGTGGCTGGCCGGGAATATCTTCCGAGGCTGGCAGGTTGACGTCTATAAACTGATTGCCGCCACGCTGTTTTAAAATATGTACTTTGCGGTATTCCCGCATTTGCAGGCGCAGGCTGGCGGGGGCGTGATTTTTTGCGGCGTGGTTGGGTCGAAACAACACCGCCAGAGCGTCGCTGCCAGAGGCGGCAAGCTGCAGTTTGCGCAGCTCACTGTAGCGATATTCACCGGCGCCCATCCAGCTGAATACGGCGCTGCAGGTTGTGCTGCGCAGGGCTTGCTCAATACTCCACAGTAAGTCCTGACGATTGCGTGGGTGAATGAGCAGTATCTGGTTTGTGTCTATGCCACGGGCTTCGAGCAGTGGCGCATAAGGTGTGTATGGTGGGGCGATAAAAGCCTGCCATTTGCCCTGTTTGCTCAGGGCCTCCATGGCTGGCAGGAATAAACCCATGGCTCCCATGCCACAGCTGTCGCTGAGACATTCAATGGTGCTGCCTCTAGGCCAGCCGCCCTGATCCAGTTCGGCATTCAGTGCCTGGTAACCTGTGGGCAGGCCTTGCTCCCCCTGTTGGTAGCCGTGGCTGTCGCTGTTGGCTGAGGAGCCTATAAAGTGATTTTGACGCCCGCGCCAGGTGTCGTTGCGTTGGATAATTTGCTCAAGTGCTTCGTTCATGGCTGGCCTCGTTGCCTTATTAAATATACTGTATGAACATACAGTAGTACGAGGAATGATAGATTGCAAGTTCCACTATTGAGTTGAAACGACTGCCATAGACGACAAGTGCTGTTGTAAGTCTTGCAAACTGACACCAAACTAACTCGTATAGAAAAATAAAAATGGGAGATTCACAATGAGAAAAACAATACCCGGTTTGTTGCTGGCCCTGCTGACGATGTTGCACTTACCAACACAGGCGGGCACTGTAGCCGAAGCTTTGGCCAGTCCCACAAGACTCACCTCAGACCTTGAACGTGACAAACGCAGTCATCCAGCTGAGATCCTGGCCCTGCTGGATCTTCAGTCCGGTGACCGGGTGGTGGACATTTTTGCCGGCGCAGGCTACTACAGTGAAATCATCGCACAGTTGGTAAGCCCGGACGGTGAGGTGCTACTGCACAACAACAAGGCGTACCTTGCCTATGTCGACAAGGCGCTGGAAAAACGTTTTGAGGGACGTGTTGTTACAGGGATAAAACCCCATGACAGGGAGGTCGACAATCTTGATTTGGGCGAGAGCAATCTCGATGCGGCAATGATCGTGATGTCTTATCACGACCTGTACCACACCGCAGAAGGCTGGCCCGCTATAGATGTGCCGAACTTTATGGGGCAGATTGTTCGTGCGTTAAAACCCGGCGGGCGTTTTCTTGTAGTAGATCACAACGCCGCTACGGGTACCGGCAATAGTTCATCTCAAGAACTGCACCGCATTGAAGAAAGCTTCGCGCGTACAGATATAGAGAGCTATGGTCTCACCTTTAAAGCCAGTAGTGATGTGTTGCGCAACCCCAATGATGATCACAGTATCGTGGTCTTCGACCCGGCAATACAGGGTAAAACAGACCGCTTTGTACTGGTGTTTGAGAAGCCACGCTAGCCCCGGAGGGGGCATTAAATCGAGCCACTGTCACTCCCGCATTAAATTAGGTAGCATGGAGGTGTTACCTAAATAATAAAAAAGGGGTTACGACATGAATGAATATCTTATCCTACCTCCGATTCTCGGAGTGCTAGGTCTACTGATTGCCTTTGTTATCTATCACATTATGACGCGCCACGATCACGGCGAGGGCATAGTTCTTAAAATTGCTGAGCAAATTCACCTGGGTGCTATGGTCTTTATGCACCGTGAATACAAGATGCTGGGTGCCTTTGCCGCAGTATTACTTATCGGAATTTATGTGTCTCCCTTGGGGGCCAGCACCGCGCTTGCTTTTGCGGTGGGCGCTATTTCCTCCGCCACAGCAGGTTATCTGGGTATGTTCGCGGCTACCAAGGCCAATGTGCGAACAGCAGTTGCCGCGCACAATCACGGTGAGGCGCAGGCACTGTCCATCGCCTTTTACGGCGGTTCGGTGATGGGGCTGTGTGTAGCATCGCTGGGTCTTATCGGTTTGGGCGGCTTATATTGGTACTTCGGCGGGGACAGCCAGTCCATGCACTCCATTCACGGCTTTGGTATGGGCGCTTCAACGGTTGCCTTATTTTCCCGTGTCGGCGGAGGCATCTTTACCAAGAGCGCCGATGTTGGTGCCGACCTGGTGGGTAAAATTGAAGCGGGCATTCCCGAAGACGACCCGCGAAACCCCGGCGTCATTGCCGACAACGTGGGCGATAATGTGGGCGACATCGCAGGCATGGGCTCAGATATCTTTGAGTCCTATTGCGGGTCCATGATTGCCTGTATCGCCATCGCCTCAACCATGACGATTGCCACACGAGAAGGCATGATGTTTCTTCCGTTGGCACTGGCGAGTATCGGTTTGCTGTCTTCAGTGTGCGGTATTATATTTGTGCGTATGCGCTCTTCAGCGGCACCTGAAGCTGCTCTGCGCGCAGGTACCTTGCTCGCACCGGTCGTCTTTGTTGCTATTGCCTACTTCATGATGCAGTCCATGGGGCTAGAGCGAAATGTCTGGTGGTCTGTTGTGTGCGGCGCAGTAGGTGGCGTTTTTATCGGCCTGATTACCGAGTATTACACCGGCGGGGCACCGGTAAAGAAAATCGCCAAGTCTGGAGAGACAGGCCCGGCTACGGTGATGATTACCGGCCTTGCAGTGGGTATGCAGTCTGTTGTATTACCCGTACTATTTCTCGCCGGCATCATCTGGGTTTCAACTGAGCTGTCCGGCTTGTACGGTGTTGGTATCGCCGCAGTAGGTATGTTGTCTACTGTAGGTATTACCATGGCAATCGATGCCTATGGCCCGGTTGCAGACAATGCAGGTGGCATTGCCGAAATGGCAGGCATGGGTGAAGAGACACGTAAAATTACCGACGGCCTTGATGAAGTGGGTAATACTACCGCGGCAATTGGTAAGGGCTTTGCCATTGGTGCTGCTGCGCTAGCGGCACTGGCGATAATCGCGGCTTACGTCGAAACTGTACAATCTCACCACGGTAGTTTCTCACTGGAGATAACCGACCCGGTTGTGCTGGTAGGTATGTTCATCGGTGGCACCATTCCATTCCTGATTGCCTCTATCACCATGACCGCAGTGGGTGAGGCGGCATTTGAAATGATTAACGAGATCCGCCGTCAGTTTCGCGAGATTCCGGGTTTACTGGAAGGTACAGCTGAACCCGACACGGCGCGCTGTGTCGATATTGCTACCACGGCTGCTTTGCGGCGCATGATACTGCCCGGCGTAATCGCCGTGGGAGCGCCTGTTGTTGTAGGCTTTGGTTTAGGCGCCGCGTCGTTGGGCGGCATGCTGGCAGGTGCCTTACTGGCCTGTGTTCTTATGGCTCTGATGATGGCTAACGCCGGTGGTGCCTGGGATAACGCCAAGAAATATGTCGAGAAGGGTAATCTCGGTGGCAAGGGCTCCGATACCCACACCGCCGTTGTTGTGGGCGATACCGTTGGCGACCCCTTCAAGGATACTTCCGGGCCTTCAATGAATATTCTGATTAACGTAATGGCGATTGTCAGTCTGGTTATTGCGCCGCTGTTGTAGTTGAGCTCGACAGCGCCAAAATCAGACTTTCGAGATTATCCCAGGGTTTGCCGTCAGCGAAGCCTTTGATGCTGCCATCGGCTTTGGCGGCAATATCCACGATGTTAGCTAGCGCGGTAGGGTTGTGTCGCTCGCAGGCATTTTGCATCATCTGCATGCGGTTATTCCAGACGCGTTGATCGCGCAGGGCCTGTTGCATAGCCTGGCCTTTTTGGCGCGCAGCCTGCACTTGTTGCAGAGTGTGAATTTCACGGGTGAGAGCCCATAGCACAACGGCAGGCTCGGTGCCTTCACCGCGCAGGCCATGTAGCATGCGCAGGCTCGCCGTAGTGTCGCCGCGAAGGGCACTGTCTACCATTTCAAACAGGTTGTATCGGGCATTATCGGACACTGCCTCGGTGACATCTTTTGCCGAGATGTTCGAGTTTTCAGATAGCAGTTTTAGTTTTTCCACCTCCTGCACGGCGGCCAGTAGGTTGCCCTCGACTCTATCGCTTAGTAGTTGCAGTGCATCGGGATCGATACTCATATCGGCATTGGCAACTCGTTGTTGCAACCAGCGGGGCAGTTCTCTGGCGCCAATAGGCCACAGCTGCATGACGGCGCCCTTTTTATCCAGTGTCTTCACCCATTTACTGCTCATGGACTGCTTGTCTATTTTTCCGGCAATAAGTAGCAAAACGTCATCGGGGCCGGCAATGTCCACGTAAGTGCACAGTGCTTTACTACCTGCGGCGCCAGGCTTGCCGCTGGGCAAACGTATTTCAACCAGTTTGCGCTCGGAGAACAATGACATACTGGTGGCGCTTGAGAGAATTTCCTGCCAGTCAAAGTTTTTGGGGCTGGCGTCTATCACTTCGCGTTCGGTGCAACCCTGCTGCCTGGCGTGCTGGCGTATAAGATCGCTGGCTTCCTGCACTAGCAGGGGCTCATCGCCACTCACCACATAGACAGGTAGCAGTTGTTTCTTTAGTTGACTGGCAAGTTGCTCGGGACGCAGTTGCATTACTGGGTGCTGGCTGCAAAGAATGCGATGCGCCGCATTATTTTACGCACCAGGTCGGAGCGCATTTCTGAGCGTAGAATGCGGGTCTCTTCGGCTTTGCCCACGACGTTGCTGGGGTCGTTTTCCATTTGCCTGAGCACCGACACTTCGCTCTTTTCCATAATTTCTTTACCCTGCGAATCGACCACAATAAAATCTGTGGACAAAGCGAGCTCAAATTCGGCCGCACGTGCCTGGGCGTTTAGGGATAGATTGCGTTGCGCAAATTTTTCCGGGCCCACTTTGACGATGTAGTTGGCGTTTTCTTGCGCAACCCAGTTCACTCCATGCGCCGCAAAGCTGGATTCAATCTCCCGGCTCAGTTCGCTGTTGGGATTGCCTGTCACCAGATACATGTCGTGCCAGGACTCGGGCAGGGCGGTGCCTCCGCTGCCACGCAACTGAAACCCACAGGCACTGAGCAGGCTTAATAGGCCCAGGGCAATTATAATGTGTCGCGCTAGCTGCATTGCGATGAGTATCCTCAATCTGTATTAGTTGGCAACAATATTAACCAGTTTTCCGGGTACCACAATTACTTTGCGCACGGTGACACCTTCGAGAAAACGTTGCACATTGTCCTGCTCGACAGCCAGAGTACTCACCGAGTCTTTGTCGGCATCGGCGGCGACTGTCATTTTGGCTCTCACCTTGCCGTTTACCTGCACCACGATTTCGATGCTGTCACGGGTAAGCGCGGTGGTGTCCACTGTAGGCCACAGTGCGTTGTGCACATCGCCTTCTCCCCCGAGTGCAGGCCACAGATAGTGGCACACGTGGGGGACAATGGGGTTGAGCATCAGCACAATAGCTTGCAGTGCCTCGGCCATCACTGCGCGGCTCTGTTCGCTGTCCTGTTCAAGCTTACCCAGTTCGTTGCACAGCTCCATGATGGCCGCGATAGCAGTATTGAATGTCTGTCGGCGGCCAAAATCATCGCTGACTTTTGCGATGGTTTCGTGGGTTTTACGCCGTGCATTTTTTTGCTGCTCATTAAGGGCGGTGATATCCAGCGTGGTAGTTTCGCCTCCACCCAAGTGACTGTCTACCAGCTTCCACAAACGCTTGAGGAAGCGATAGGAGCCTTCTACACCAGAGTCTGACCACTCCAATGATTGCTCAGGTGGCGCGGCAAACATGCTGAACAGGCGTACGGTGTCGGCACCATAGGTTTGTATCAGTGATTGTGGGTCTACGGTATTGCCTTTGGACTTGGACATTTTCGCGCCGTCTTTCAACACCATGCCCTGGGTGAGCAGGCGAATAAAGGGTTCATCGGAATTAACCAGCCCCTCATCACGCATTAATTTGTGAAAGAACCGAGCGTAGAGCAGATGCAGAATTGCGTGCTCAATACCACCCACATATTGATCGACGGGTGTCCAGTAACTGGCTTCACCGTCCAGCATGGCGCCGTCATTGGCGGCGGAGGCGTACCGGGCGTAATACCAGGACGATTCCATGAATGTGTCAAAGGTATCGGTTTCGCGCCGTGCATCACCACCGCAACTGGGACAGCTGGTTTCATAGAACTCTGGCATGCTCTCCAGGGGTGAGCCACCGCCACCTTCAAACTCGATATCAGTGGGCAAAACTACGGGCAGGTCTTTCTCGGGCACCGCTACGGTGCCGCATTTGTTGCAGTTGATGATGGGGATTGGAGCGCCCCAGTAGCGTTGGCGTGAAACACCCCAGTCGCGCAGGCGGAAGTTTACCGTGCGTGAACCTTTGCCTTCGCTTTCCAGTTTGTCGGCGATGGCATCAAAGCCGGCTTGGAAGGCCAGACCGTCAAACTCGCCAGAATTTACCAGCGTACCTTTGGCCGTGAATGCAGCGCTGCCAAGATCGCATTCGTCGCCGTTCTTGGGGGCGATAACCTGAGTGATAGGCAGACCGTATTTACTGGCGAACTCCCAGTCTCTCTGATCGTGCCCAGGTACCGACATCACTGCACCCGAGCCATAACTCATCAATACGAAATTGGCCACCCACACTGGCACTTCTTTGCCGCTGAGGGGGTGGATGGCAGTGCTGCCAGTGTCCATGCCCAGTTTTTCCATAGTGGCCATTTCTGCTTCGGCGACCTTGATGTTCGATTGTGACTCGATAAATTCGGCGAGTTGCGGATTGGTTTCAGCGGCGCTTTTTGCCAGGGGGTGTTGGGGGGCAACGGCCAGATAGGTTACGCCCATCAGGGTGTCAGGGCGGGTGGTGTATACGCTCAGGGGTGAGCCATCAGCGAGTGTGAAGTTGAGGTCTACGCCCTCCGATCGGCCTATCCAGTTGCGCTGCATAGTGCGCACCTGTTCGGGCCATTGGTCCAGGCCGTCCAGGTCGTTGAGGAGCTGGTCTGCATAGTCGGTAATTTTGATAAACCACTGATTGATCTCACGACGCTGCACAGGGTTGTCACAGCGCCAGCACATGCCGTCCACCACTTGCTCGTTGGCTAAAACGGTCTGGTCGGTTTCACACCAGTTCACCTCGGCTTTTTTCTTGTAGGCCAGGCCTTTCTCAAACAGGCGAGTAAAGAACCACTGTTCCCAGCGGTAGTAGCTTGGGTCACAGGTGGCGATTTCGCGGTCCCAGTCGTAGGCGAAGCCCAGTTGGCGCAGCTGATCTCGCATGTAGTCGATATTCTGTGCCGTCCATTTCGCCGGGGGCACATTATTTTTAATAGCGGCATTTTCCGCGGGTAGACCGAAAGCATCCCAACCCATGGGTTGCAGCACGTTTTTACCCTGCATGCGCTGATAGCGGGCAATAACATCGGCAATGGTGTAATTGCGCACATGGCCCATGTGCAACTGACCACTGGGGTAGGGGAACATGGCCAGGCAGTAAAACTTCTCCCGCGAGTCGTCCTGCTGTACGGCGAAGCTGTTGTTCGTGAGCCAGTGTTGCTGGGCGCTGTTTTCCAGAGCCTGGGGGTTGTATTTGGGGTCCATGGGGGCTATTAAATCTCGTGTATGGCGGCGAAAAAAGAAGCGCGAATTCTACCAGCAATTGCTGTGGGCCGCGATCTCTTTGGGCTACAGCTTTTACCACTAATATTGATTTGGGTCGTGGCGCTTGGCAGATTTTTGTTTCACCCTGTGCCAATGCGTAAAACCAGCGACATTTTGTGGCAGGACGCTCAGCATCAGGTGCTGTTTGAGATATTGGACATGGTGTCCGAGCCCGGATCGGATGCCAAGGTACTCTTTAGGCTGCGAGACTACACCGAGACGCATTTTTCCCTGGAGGAATTATATATGCTTGAGTTGGGCTATCCCGGCCGGGATGCCCATATTTGCGCGCATGATAAGTTCCGCGAGGAGATCGACCGTCTGTTAGAGGCTGATCAGGCTCACGATACGCAGTTTAAGGAAATCATCAGTGTGTTTCTCACCGAATGGTTGACTCGCCACGTATTTGGCATCGATAAAAAGCTGGAGCAGTATATTCTGGACTCCGCCGAGAAGTAGGGCGTCGAGGAGCCCTGGTATGCACTTAGTCCGCGTCTTTCCAAAACAGCAGATACATCAGCGTCATCAATACGATACTGGTCGCACAGCCTATAATCACCGGTTTGGAACCAAAGTTGCTAACAGCTGTATCGCCCAGCATTAGTTGCACTTCTCCAAGCAAGGCCGTGGATACAAACTGGGGGGTTTGAGCGACAATCTGTCCGCGGTGATTAATAATGGCTGAGACGCCGTTATTAGTGCCGCGGATCATATATCGGCCATTTTCCAAAGCGCGCATTTGCGCCATTTGTAGATGCTGCAGGGGGCCGATAGAATTGCCAAACCAACTGTCGTTGCTGATGGTGACCAGCAGGTCTGCCTGTTTGGCAGCGCGTGCTACCAGGTCCGGATAGACCACTTCATAGCAAATAAATGGGGCGACGCGGTAACCGTCAGCACGCAGCGCAATCTGTTTTTCCGGCCCGGGCGTGAAGGTCGACATGGGTAAGTCAAAAAAAGTGATTAGACCACGTAGCAGCCCCTCCATCGGGACATATTCCCCGAAGGGAACCAGCCTTTGTTTGTGGTATACACCTTCGCCGGTGCCCAACGATACAATGCTGTTGTGGTAGGAACGCCCGTCATGAGAGCGAAACGGGATTCCCGTAATCAAGGTTGAGCCAGCGGCGGCAGCGTTTTCTGAAATCGGATCGATAACTTCACCGGCCTGGTGGTATAGCCGCGGCACAGCAGACTCCGGCCATACGATAATGTCATTACCTAGCAGGGGAGCTGTATCGTCTTGATATTGTTGCACAATGGCCTCATACCAGCGCGGATCCCATTTTCTTTCCTGTGGGATGTTGGGCTGGTAAATTGCGACACTCAAAGTGTCTTCCTGTGCCGGGGCAACCCACTCTATGGGCTTGAGTTGGCTGCCACCACCCCACAACAATATGATAATTACGGCGTAGGTCATGGCAGAGCCTATCTCCCGACTACGCCAGGTGAGGAACAGACAGGTACCCGTGAGAGCGCAGATAAACGACAGCCCGAACACGCCAATGACGGGAGCCCAACCAGAAATCCAGGTGTCCACGTGGGCATACCCCAGATACAACCAGGGGAAACCAGTAAGCAGCCAGCTGCGCAGCCATTCAAATAGCACCCATAGGGCGGGAAACCCCATCAACATGCCACCCGGCAGGGGGCGCACAAAGCGCGCATAGCTCCAGGCAAATAGGCCGGTCAGAAGTGCCAGGCCCGCACAAAATACAACTGTGAGAAAAGCGGCCAAAGCGACATTTGCGTGCCCGTGCACATGGATGCTTACATAAACCCAGGAAGCCCCAGAGCCGAAAAGCCCCAATCCAGCCAGCCAGCCACGCCAGAACGCTTGTCCCGGTGCGCAGTTAGACAAGAGATAGGCGAGTATCGCGCAGCTTAAAATTCCGCAGGGCCACCAGTCGAAAGGGGCGAGGGACAGGGTAACCAGCGCTCCAGAGGCCGGAGCCAGAAATAGAATAGCCAGTGGTGAGAGGCCACTTCGTTCAATTGTCATGGACAGGTCGCCGGGATATTCATGTTGGGATTGCGGACGGCTATTACTGTAATGGAGACATGCGCAGGCTGTGTATCTTGCGCTGGTCGGCGACGATGACCTTGAATTCGAAGCCTGCAATAGTCGTGCTTTCATTGCGTGTGGGCATGTGCCCAAAGGCCTGGATTACCAGTCCGCCTATGGTATCGAACTCTTCAGCGCTCAATTTTGTTTTGAAATAGTCGTTAAAGTCGTCAATGGGGGTTAATGCCTTGATCAGGTAGTCGTCGTCGTTAATTTTGTGGATAAATCTGTCGGCCTCAGCATCAGTTTCGTCTTCAATTTCGCCAACAATTTCTTCCAGTACATCCTCGATAGTCACCAGTCCGGCGATACCACCATATTCGTCGATAACAATGGCCATATGAGTGCGTTTTTCACGAAATTCCCGCAGCAGTACGTTGAGGCGTTTGCTCTCAGGTACCACCATGGTTTTGCGCAGCAGATCGGAGATATGGAAGCCGCTGTGGTCCTCGCTCAGAATATGGGGCAACAGATCTTTCACCAGCAGGATGCCCATAAAGTCATCGGGCCCCTCGCCTATAACCGGATAGCGGGAGTGGGCGGAGCTGATAATTTGCGGCAGAATATCTTCCAGTGAGCAGTCGCTTTTTATGACCGTCATTTGTGAGCGCGGAATCATGATGTCGCGGGTCTGCATATCGCTAACCTGCATGGCACCTTCAATGATGCTGCGCGCATCGCCATCGATAACCTCGTCATCGGCCGCCATAGACAGCACTTCTTCCAGGTCCTGCTTGGTGCGAGGCTTGCGAGAAAGCAGCCCGGCGATTCTGGACGCCCAGCTCGGGTTGTCATTGTCAGCGTGTTCAGCGTTCATTACCTTGGGTGCTCCATAGCCGAACTGGTTTTGTAGGGACAAGGATAGTCCAGTGTTGCGAGAATAGCGGTTTCGAGTGATTCCATAGCGAGCGCTTCGGCTTCTACAATGTGATCATAGCCCAGCAGATGTAAAGTGCCGTGCACAGTCATATGGGCCCAGTGGGCGATGGCCGGCTTGTGTTGTTCTGTGGCTTCGCGCGCCACCACAGGCGCACAAATGACGATATCTCCCAGCAGGGGTAATTCAAGTTCTGCAGGTAAATCTGTGGGGAACGACAGCACGTTGGTAGGGCCACTCTTGCCGCGGTAGGTCTGGTTAAGTGTTGTCATTTCGTCGATGTCGACAATGCGCACGGTGAGTTCCGCATCTTCGGGGTGTTTGTGCAGGGCAGCGCTAATCCAGCGTCGTATGTCTTCCTCTTCGGGAGCGGGCTCGGAGCTTGCGCTTTGTATGTCCACCTGAAGGTTCATCCCTGGGATTTATCCAGTGCTGAAACCGCAACTTCATGAGCATCGTAGGCTTCGACAATGCGTTGCACCAGAGGGTGGCGCACCACATCCCGGTTGGCAAAGTGGGTAAAGCCGATGCCATTTACATCGCTGAGTACATTGTTGATATGGGTAAGGCCCGATTGCACACCACGGGGTAGGTCTATCTGGGTGACGTCGCCGGTAATAACGGCAGTAGAGCCAAAGCCGATCCGGGTCAGGAACATCTTCATCTGCTCGCGGGTAGTGTTTTGCGCCTCATCGAGAATAATAAAGGAATTATTGAGCGTGCGTCCGCGCATAAATGCCAGCGGTGCGACTTCGATAATATTACGCTCAATATATTTACTGACGGTTTCGAAACCCAGCATTTCGTAGAGCGCGTCATACAGTGGGCGCAGATAGGGGTCGATTTTCTGGCTCAGGTCGCCGGGTAAAAAGCCCAGCTTTTCACCGGCTTCCACGGCGGGTCGCACCAGTAAAATCCGTCTTACCTTTTCTTCCAACAGGGCTTCTACTGCACAAGCCACGGCGAGAAAGGTCTTACCGGTGCCAGCAGGGCCAATGCCGAAGTTAATGTCGTGTTGCTGGATAGAGCGTACATAGGCCTGCTGATTCTTACCTCTGGGCTTCACCGAAGAGCGCTTGGTTCGGATTACCTGTATGGCTTCTACCATTGGGCCGCCGTCGCCTTCGGCCAGGTGCTCAAGTCCCGGTTGTTGTAGTTGCAGGTGCAGCGACTCGGGGGTGAGTCCCACTCCCTGACACACTTCGGCATAGAGGTGAATAAGCAGGCTCTCTCCCGCTGCAACATTAACCGCTGCGCCGGTAAGGAGAAACTGGTTCCCTCTGGGGCTTATTTTGATCTCGAGTGCTTTCTCAATCTGGCGTAAATGACTGTCCAGCTGGCCGCAGAGCATGGCCAGATGATGGGTGTCATTGGGTTCGAGGATTATGGTCGCCTGTCGGCTGGAAGATTCGCTGTTCAAGATGCTCAATGGCCACTGGGGCAGTAATGATTGTTTAAGAATATACCGGAATTTGGTTTCGTCAACTACCGACGCTCTAAAGCAGACTGCCGCGCAGGGAATTTGGCAGCGCATCGTCTATCTTTACGTCGGTAAAGTTTCCAATGAGTGCGTGATTATCGGTGGAGAAATTCACCACACGGTTGTTCTCGGTGCGTCCTTGTAACTGTCCCGGGTCTTTCTTGGATACCCCGGTTACAAGAATTCGTTGAGTGCTGCCTACCATGCGGCGGCTGATGTGCTGGGTCTGTTGAATAATGCGATCCTGCAGTATTTTCAGGCGCTTTTTCTTGGTCTCTTCGCTGGTTGTGTCGGGCAATTCGGCGGCCGGTGTACCAGGGCGCGCGCTGTACACAAAGCTGAAGGAGTGATCGAATTCAATCTCCTCTATCAACTTCATTGTAGCGGCAAAATCAGCCTCTGATTCGCCTGGGAAGCCAATGATAAAATCGGAAGAAATACTGATATCGGGGCGCAATTTGCGCAAGCGCCTGATTTTTGACTTATATTCCAGTGCGGTGTGTCCACGCTTCATCGCCATAAGGATGCGGTCAGAGCCACTTTGCACAGGTAAATGCAGGTGGTTTACCAGCTGGGGAATGTCTGCATAGGCTTCTATAAGAGCATCGGAAAATTCTACTGGATGCGACGTGGTATAACGGATTCGCTCTATGCCTGGTATGCGCGCGACAACCGCCAATAAATCGGGGAAATCGACTATATCGCCGGTGTGGTCGGGTCCACGATAGGCGTTAACGTTTTGCCCCAGTAAATTCACTTCCCTCACGCCATCGCTGGCAAGATGGGCGATTTCTGCGATTACATCATCCAGTGGGCGCGACACCTCTTCGCCGCGGGTATAGGGCACTACGCAGAAGGTGCAGTATTTGCTGCAACCTTCCATAATGGAGACGAATGCCGAGGGGCCTTCTACCTTTGGAGCAGGGAGATTGTCGAATTTCTCGATCTCAGGGAAGCTCACATCGACAACAATGGTGCCCCCCGGACCGCGTTTGTCCAACATTTCCGGCAGTCGATGCAGTGTCTGTGGCCCAAAGATCAGGTCTACATAGGGTGCCCGCTTACCAATTTCCGCGCCTTCCTGACTGGCTACACAGCCACCTACACCAATAATGACGTCGGGGTTTTTCTGTTTGAATTTTTTCCAGCGGCCCAGTTGGTGGAATACCTTCTCCTGAGCTTTTTCCCTTATAGAACAGGTGTTTAGGAGGAGGATGTCGGCGTCTTCCGGGGTGTCTGTGGGCACCAGGTCATGGCTTTCGCCCAGCAGGTCACGCATACGAGCGGAGTCGTATTCGTTCATCTGACAGCCATGGGTTTTAATGAATAACTTTTTGCTCACGGGCGCTCAACAGGGGTTTCAGCTTAAAATGGGATGCGGATTATACTCGGTTCTCGCTGGAAATATGTACAGATGGTGGTAATATTGCCGCCCCCCGAATTCCGGGGGTTTGAGGCTTCGATGCCCGGCACGACTACCGTAAGAGGCAGCAATGGCAAACCAACCCGTCTATAAAGTGATATTTCACAACAACAATCAGGTTTTTGAGGTGTTCGCACGCCAAATTTACCAGAGTGATATGTGGGGCTTTATTGAGGTTGAAGAGTTTGTATTTGGTGAGCGTTCGCAGATTTTGGTCGATCCCAGTGAAGAGAAGCTGAAAAATGAGTTCAGCGGTGTTGTTCGCAGTTATATTCCGCTGCAGGCCATTATTCGCATTGATGAAGTCGATAAAGAAGGCCCCTGCAAAATTTCTGAAGCGCCAAGCAGTGAAGGCAATGTCAGCCGGCTTCCTTTTGCCGGATCCAGGCCAGGACCTGGGCATGCTGGCAGCGAAGAGTAAGCCTGTTTAGGTTTTGCCTATCGCCTCTCGCGGTTAAAATCCTGCTACCTGCTACCTGCTACCTGCTACCTGCTACCTGCTACCTGCTACCTGCTACCTGCTACATACTGCCCGCTGCTCGGTGGCCGTGAAGCTACTCATGGTTGGAACCCCACGCCCTCGAGCAGCTTCACGGCCACCGAGCAGCTGGATTCGTTGGAGCCGGATGAAGTGTTGGTCTATTGGTCGACATTTATGGACATTCTGCTAAAGCGAGGCAAGCGTGAAGCATGCCCTTAACCGAGCAGTTGGAATCCCGTAAGGCTTTACAGGTCCGTCAGCGGCCACGGACGGTCGGGTGGCCTTCGCGCTGCCGAGCCCTCATGGAGAGCCTGCCCCGCTTTATGGGTATGAGCTTGTAGGGTGGCCTGTAAAGCCTTACCGGGTTTCAGCTGCGGATAACTCTAAATAAACGAAAGGCAACAGCTACAGCCCCACGCAGGATTAAGCTTCGAGTAATTTCTGCTTAACTGAAGCCAGCTTCACACAGACCACAAACGCTTCCGCACTGGCCTGAACATCTTCCAGTGAGGGAAAGGTCGGTGCCAGGCGTATATTGCAGTCCTGGGGGTCATCGCCATAGGGGTAAGTAGCTCCGGCGGGTGTCAGTTTCACACCGATGTCATCCGCAAGTTGTACGATTTCTTTCGCCAATCCAGGCAGGCTGTCAAAGGATATAAAGTACCCGCCAGCTGGCTTGGTCCAGTTGCCCATGCCTGTGTCTGCGAGCGCTGCGTCCAATACCTGTAACACGGCGTCGAACCGTGGCTGAATAATGGCGGCGTGCCCTGCCATATGTTTGGCGAGCGTGGCTGTATCTTTCAGGAAGCGCACGTGGCGCAATTGATTGACTTTGTCTGGTCCAATGGTTTGATATTCCAGATGGTGCTTGAGTGCACTGAGATTTCTCTCGCTACTACTGAGGTAGGCCACGCCAGCCCCGGCGAAAGTAATTTTTGAGCTAGAGCCAAACTGAAACACACTGTCAGCAGTGCCCAGTTTTTTGCAGTATTCACTGATGGATGCCAACGCCGGGGCGGTGGGGTTGAGTGTGTGCACGGTGTAAGCGTTGTCCCACATTACCAGAAAGTTTTCGCTGGCCTGTTTGCCCAGTGCGGCTATACGCTCGACGGTTTTATCACTGTAGACACAGCCCGTTGGATTTGAAAATCGGGGCACGCACCACATGCCTTTGATCGCGCTGTCTTCATTAACCAGAGCCTCCACAATATCCATGTCTGGTCCATCTTCGAGCATGGGCACAGTAATCATCTCAATACCCAGATGTTCACAAATGGCGAAGTGGCGGTCGTAGCCGGGGCTGGGGCACAAAAACTTTACGGTGTCGGCATTTCCCCAGGCGCTTGCGGTGCCAGCCAGCCCTTCAGTCATGGCAAACTCTAGTGTGTGATACATCAGTGTGAGGCTGCTGTTTCCGCCGATAAGGGTATGTGCCGGGTCTGCTCCAAGCAAAGAGCCGAACAGGGCTTTTGCCTCGGGTAGGCCATCGAGGCCGCCATAATTACGCACGTCTGAACCATCCGCTGCGCGATAGTCTCCCTGCAAAATTCCATCCAGTGCGTTTGACAGGTCTAATTGACTGCTGCCAGGTTTGCCCCGGGTGAGGTCGAGGTTGAGGTTCAGTTCTGTCAGTTGGCTATACTGAGTTTGTAGTGATTGGAGTTCGGCCTGTAGTTCATCGTTAGTAGCTTGTTGGATGTGCACGGTGTGCCCCCGGATGGTGTTGAAAAATCAGTTTTCGCACCCATATATGAGTGATGAAACTGCAATAATTGTAGAGTGAGTATACAAGGAACCTGGAACAGATGAATGAAAAAGAGCCCGTTATTGAAGTAGAAGATGAGGCAGATCAAGCGCCTGCTGTTGCTGACGATGTGTTGCCAGATACGCTCTACTTGATGCCCATTCCGAATAGGCCTTTTTTCCCGGGCCAGGTTCAGCCCGTGGCAATTAACCCTCAGGAGTGGGGAGAAACCATAGAGGCTGTTGAGAAAGACGGACGGAAACTAATTGGCTTGAGCTATGTCGATCGGGCGAATCCTGAAGGAGTGGATCCCAGGCAGTTTCCCGAAATTGGCTGTGTGGTACGTCTTCATCAGCCTCCCAAGGGTGACGATTCTATTGCGCAATTTTTAGCGCAGGGCATAAAACGTTTTCGTATTGTGCGTTGGCTAAACGACAAGCCGCCTTATCTGGTGCAGGTGGAGTACCCCTCCAGTCAGGGTGATCGCGACAGTGATGAAATCAAAGCCTATGCCATGGCCCTGATCAAGGAAATTAAAGAGTTACTGCCGTTGAACCCTTTGTATTCAGAGGAGCTTAAGCAATATCTGTCCAACTTCAGTCCTAATCAGCCCAGCCTGCTGGCTGATTTTTCTGCGGCACTCACCACCGCGAAAGGTGACCAGCTACAGGAGATACTCGATACACTGCCGCTGCGCGCCAGAATTGAAAAAGTGTTGGTGCTACTGCGCAAAGAGCGAGAAGTTGCCGAGCTGCAACACCAGATAAGCAGCCAGGTGAATGAAAAGGTATCCGATCAGCAACGGGAATTTTTCCTGCGAGAACAGCTTAAGATTATCCAGAAGGAGCTGGGCTTATCCAAGGACGACCGCACCTCAGACGCAGAGTTATTCGAGGAGCGTATAGCAGATCTCAACTTACCCGAAGCAGTAGATAAGCGTATTCAGGAAGAGCTACGAAAATTGTCCGTATTGGAAACAGGTTCGCCGGAATATGGTGTCACCAGAAACTACCTCGACTGGGCGACGTCTGTGCCCTGGGGTGTGCACTCGGAGGACAAACTCGAGTTGGGAGGCGCCCGGGTGGTGCTGGACAAGCATCATGACGGTCTGGAGGATGTGAAAGACCGTATTCTTGAATTTTTAGCGGTGGGCGCCTTCAAGGGAGAGATTTCGGGCTCCATATTGCTGCTGGTGGGACCGCCTGGTACCGGTAAAACCAGTATAGGTCGTTCAGTGGCCGACGCTCTGGGGCGGAAATTTTATCGCTTCAGCCTCGGCGGAATGCGTGATGAGGCTGAAATCAAAGGCCATCGACGCACTTATGTGGGCGCTATGCCCGGTAAGTTTGTGCAGGCACTGAAGGAAGTGCAGGTGTCCAACCCGGTTATTATGTTGGATGAAATCGACAAGATTGGTGCGACATTTCGCGGCGACCCTGCCTCGGCTTTGCTGGAAGTGCTGGACCCGGAGCAGAACAGTGAGTTCCTCGATCACTACCTTGATATGCGTGTAGACCTGTCCAAGGTTTTGTTTGTGTGTACCGCAAACCAGCTCGACACAATACCCGGTCCTCTGCTGGATAGAATGGAAACACTGCGCTTGTCGGGATATGTTGCAGAGGAAAAACTCGCCATTGCGAAAAACCATTTGTGGCCAAAACAATTGGAGCGTCACGGCCTGACTAGCGCTCAGCTAAAGATAAATGATGCGGGTTTGAAGTATGTTATTGACTCCTATTGCCGAGAGGCGGGGGTGCGAACGCTGGAGAAAGAACTGGCGCGTATTATGCGAAAGTCTATCGTCAAACTGATGGGTGACGATATTAAGCGGCTCCGTGTAGGCAAAAAAGATATTGATGCTATTTTGGGGCACCCACCGTTTCAGCCGGACAAAGTGGCGCGAGGCGTCGGTGTTACTACAGGCCTTGCCTGGACGGCGATGGGCGGCGCTACACTCACATTCGAATCCTCGCAGGTGCATACCCTGAACCGTGGCTTCAAACTCACAGGCCAGCTGGGTGATGTGATGAAGGAGTCGGCAGAGATCGCCTACAGCTACATTGTGGCTCATTTAAAAGGTTATGGCTGCGACCCGGACTTTTTTGATATGTCTATGGTGCACTTACACGTGCCCGCAGGTGCGACACCAAAAGACGGCCCCAGTGCAGGTATAACCATGGCGACGGCTCTGGTTTCACTGGCCAGGAAGGAACGCATTAAACGCAATATTGCGATGACGGGTGAACTCACGCTGACCGGACAGGTTCTACCCGTAGGGGGCATTCGCGAGAAAGTGATTGCTGCCAGGCGCAGTAAAATCATGGAGCTGATATTGCCTCATGGCAACCGACGCGACTTTGAAGAATTACCCGACTATTTGAGTGATGGCATTACTGCGCATTTTGCCCGTACCTACCGCGAAGTATTTGATTACGTATTTCACGACCATCGGGATGAAAAGTCACTGCACTAGGCTTTAACGTGCGCTGCGTGTTTCCTGCCAGCTGTGAATAACAGCTATCATGGCCTTCGTGGCCACTGAGATTGGGTGGCGCTTGCGTGTAATAAGCCCGACATTCCTCGCAATAACAGGTGCGCTAATGGGGCGGCAGACAGCCCCCATTTCCTCCATCTGACCAATGCTGAGGGTGGGCACTACGCTGCTACCCAGCCCCGTGGAAACCATACGGCCAATACTGGCCAGCTGATGCGCTTCAAAGTCAGGTGAGAGTTCGATGTTGTGTGCCAGTAGTGAGCTGTCCATTAGCAATCGGATACTCGAGGGGCGTTGCAGAGCGATAAATGTGGTGTTTTTCAAATCGCTCCACTTCAGTTTTTTCTTCTTCAGCAAGGTGTGTTTTGGTGGCAGTACTGCGACAAGTTTGTCGAGAAACAAAGGCTGAAAGTCCAGATCCTGCGCATCCCCCGGGTCGAAACTTACACCGAGTTCGACGCGGCCTTCGCGCGCCATGTCTACTACGCTCTCGGCGATAACGTCGTGAATGGTGACTTTGATGTCGGCATATTGGCGATGGTAGTCGGCTAATATTTGCGGTAATAAGCTGCTGGCGAATGTAGGCATTGCCGCAATGTCGAGTTTACCTCGCCGGAGCGTAAACAGGTTGTGTACATCTTCCAAAGAGCGATTCCAGTCTTCCAATAATCGCTGAGCCACCGGGAAAAATTCTGCCCCCTCAGGTGTTAGCTCCAGGGACCGGGTGGAGCGGGCGAGGAGTTTTCCTCCCACAGCAAGCTCCAAGTTCTTGATAGAGATGCTTAGTGCGGGCTGTGACAGATGCACTAAAGTGCAGGCTTCTGCAAAACTCTGCGACCTCGCAACCGCGACAAAAACCTGTATTTGTTTGATGCTTACATTCATTAATATAATAAATATATAGATAAGTTATTTATATTTGATAAATATAATGCTTTATAGCACTCTGCACAATCTGAATTTTTATTCGACCGAAAAACTATAAAGGGAGGAAGCCATGTCAGGTTTCGATAAGGTGGTGGCAAGTTATGAGGAGGCTTTGGCGGGGCTGGAGGATGGCATGACCGTTCTCGCCGGCGGATTTGGCCTGTGTGGCATCCCGGAGAATCTTATTAAAGAGATTAAACGTAAAGGCACTACGGGCCTGACAATCGCGTCCAACAATTGCGGTACCGATGAACACGGTCTGGGCGTGTTGCTGGTTGATAAGCAGATTAAAAAAATGATCGCTTCCTATGTCGGTGAGAACGCCTTGTTTGAAGCACAGATGATGAGTGGAGAGCTCGAAGTAGAGCTCACGCCGCAGGGCACACTGGCAGAGAAAATGCGTGCTGGAGGTGCGGGCATCCCCGGCTTCTATACAGCCACTGGTTATGGAACACCGGTGGGAGAGGGTAAGGAGGTGCGAGAGTTCAAAGGTCGAAATTATATTCTGGAAGAAGCCCTGCAGGGCGATTTCTCCATAGCCAAAGCGTGGAAGGCCGATCGCAGTGGCAATCTTGTGTTTCGAATGACCGCCCAAAATTTTAACCCTATGGCTATCACCGCAGGAAAAATATCTGTAGTTGAGGTTGAGGAAATTGTCGAAGTTGGTGAGCTGAACCCGGATGAAATTCACTTGCCAGGAATCTACGTGAATCGACTGATTCAGGGGACATTCGAGAAAACCATTGAACAACGCACAGTGCGCAGCGCCTAGGAGACGAATGATGGCTTTAACACGAGATCAATTGGCGCAACGTGTAGCGCAGGAGTTCAAAGACGGTTATTACGTGAACCTGGGTATCGGTATTCCCACACTGGCAGCAAACTTTGTTCCTCAGGGCATGGATGTGATGCTGCAATCCGAAAATGGTTTGCTGGGCATGGGGCGCTTTCCATTGGATGAAGAGGTGGATGCAGACCTGATCAATGCGGGCAAGCAAACCGTTACCATGGTGCCGGGGGCTTCTATTTTTTCTTCGGCCGAGTCCTTCGCCATGATTCGTGGTGGCCATGTTGACCTCACGGTATTGGGCGCTTTCGAAGTGGACTGCCAGGGCAATATCGCCTCCTATATGATTCCGGGGAAACTGATTAAGGGCATGGGCGGCGCGATGGATTTGGTCGCAGGTGCCGACAATATTATTGTGACCATGACCCACGCGTCGAAGCACGGCGATTCCAAATTGCTCAGCGAGTGCACGCTACCATTAACCGGTAAGGGCTGTATAAAACGTGTTCTGACCGATTTGGCATTGATTGATATTGAAGATGGCAAGTTTATTCTGCGGGAGCGGGCTCCGGGTGTCAGTGTAGAGGAGATAGTGAAGCTTACCGCCGGTGAATTGGTAGTGCCCGACAACGTGCCGGAAATGAATCTTTGAGTTGATTTGGACTTATAATCGCAATTATTATGCTGTCGAATTTTACGCACAGCTCTGTTGAGGGAAAGTATGGATATTCGTGAAGTTGTTGTATTAAGTGGTGTTAGAACTGCAATCGCAGATTTTGGTGGTGGTCTAAAAGATGTTCCGCCTACGGAGCTCGCGGGCAAAGTAGTAGCCGAGGCCGTGAGCCGTTCGGGGCTAGCCAGTGAAGATATTGGTCACTGTGTAATTGGTTCAGTCGTGCACAGCGACAGGCGAGATATGTACATGAGCCGTGTCGCCGCCTTAAAAGGTGGTTTGCCAGTTGAAACTCCCGCACTTACGGTAAACCGATTGTGTGGCTCAGGTCTGCAGGCGGTGGTGTCCGCTGCGCAGATGGTGATGCTGGGAGATTGTGATGCCGCGGTTGCCGGTGGCGCAGAGAGCATGTCCAGGGCACCTTACTGGCTGCCCTCGGCTAGATTCGGCGCCAAAATGGGTGACGGAGAAATGGTAGATCCCATGATGGGTGCTTTGACCTGCCCCATCGGTGATACGCATATGGGCATCACCGCTGAGAACCTCGCCGATAAATTTGACATCAGTCGGGAGCAGCAGGATGAACTGGCAGCGCAGAGTCATCGTCGCGCCCAGCGTGCTATAGAGGAGAATCGTTTTGAGGGACAAATTCTTCCCATTGAACTGAAAACTCGCAAAGGCGTAACCGTTTTTGAACAGGACGAACACGTACGTTTTGACTGCACCGCGCAAAGCATGGAGAAGCTACGTCCCGCATTTAAGAAAGATGGCACCGTAACAGCTGGCAATGCATCGGGTATCAATGATGGTGCGGCAGCAGTGGTTCTGATGGAGGCAAAGGCAGCAGAAGCCAAGGGCCTAAAGCCGCTCGCAAAATTGGTGAGTTATGCCCTGGCTGCGGTAGACCCTTCAATCATGGGCTATGGGCCTGTACCCGCTGTGCGCCAGATGTTGGACAAAGCTGGTGTGGCTATCGAAGATGTCGATCTCTGGGAGGCCAATGAAGCATTTGCGGCGCAAGCGTTGACGGTTAGTAACGAGCTGGGTTTGGATTCGGAGAAGGTTAATCCCAACGGCTCTGGTATTAGTCTTGGGCACCCCATTGGCGCAACCGGCGCACTGCTCACTGTGAAAGCGCTTTACGAGTTAAAGCGAATCGGTGGGCGCTATGCGGTCGTTACAATGTGCATAGGCGGTGGGCAGGGTATTGCGACACTGTTTGAGCGTATGGATTAGGTTTAAAGCTAGTAGGGCGCTCGCGTTGAGTTCTTCGCGGCGCCCTCCTAACTGACTGAGAGCGCTGGCTGCAGAATAGTTCTAGCCCGGTACCTGCGCGGTGATGATTGCGCGTCGCGGAGCCGGATGTCCTTCGATCGATTTGCTACTGTCGTCGGGGTCCAGAAAATTACTCAGGGAATGAAAACGCATCCAGTCTGTAGAGCGTTGTTCTTCGGTCGACGTTACCGTCACATCGACAAGCTCAGCATCGACAAACCCCATTTTAGTCAGCCAGGCTAGCAAGGTGTCGCAGCTAGGCAAAAACCACACGTTGCCCATTCTCGCGTAGCGTCCCTCGGGCACCAGTGTATCTCCCAGTTTGCCCTCTATAACCAGTGTTTCAAGCACCAGTTGCCCGCCTGGTCGCAAGGCGTCTTTTAAATCCTGCAAGTGGTCCATGGGTGAGCGGCGATGGTAGAGAATGCCCATGGAGAAGACTGTATCGAAAGCCTGCAGTTTTTTTGGTACGTCTTGTATGCCGACAGGAAGGATC
>JADGEN010000004.1:32923-80157 GCA_016744355.1 Halieaceae bacterium | reverse complement strand
GGTAAACGCTGGTCGACCACAACGATTACCGGGCGGTCGCGCTCCTCGGTGTAAACCCGAACGTGGGGTTTGCCCGTTCGATTGGTTACTCGCCAGTCCATGGTGCGTATGTCGTCTCCGGGACGATAGTGGCGCAATTCATCGAAGTCCAGACCTCGACCGCGCAGCTTGGAGCGTTTACGCCCGCTTAGCAAAGAGCGAACGGGTTGGTGTGGCAGGTAGCTGAAGCCTCTAGCGTTATATTTCAGGCGCATTAACGAGGCCAGGTCTACATAGACACCTTGTGACTGTTCTCCAGTCATACCCGATTAACCTACTGCTACCTGATTGACGATTTCATCGATGACTGCGTCGGGTGTCACCTGGTCTGCAAGAGCATGGTAGCTGAGAATCATACGGTGGCGCATCACGCTGTGAATAACACTTTGAACGTCTTCTGGAATGACGTAGTCGCGCCCGGCGAGCCAGGCACTCGCGCGACAGCTGCGATGCAGCGAAATGCTCGCACGTGGGCTGGAACCAATTTCTATCCAACGCTGAAGTTTTTCGCTGAAGCGTTCGGGATGGCGAGTGGCTACAACCAAATCGACAATGTATTGCTCCACGGCTGGTGACACAGACATTGTCTGTATGTCCGTTCTCGCCGCGAAAATATGCTCCTGTGAGATCATTTGTAGTTCTGTTTTGGGTTGGCCCTCCTCCTTTTGCAGCAGCTTTATAATACTTAGCTCGGCTGCAGCATCGGGGTAGTCCACAGAAATTTTCATCAGAAACCTGTCCATTTGAGCTTCGGGTAATGGATAGGTGCCCTCTTGTTCGATGGGGTTCTGGGTGGCCAGAACCATAAATAGCGGAGGTAGGGCGTAAGTCTTGCCGGCAACGGTAATTTGACGCTCTTCCATGGCTTCCAGCAGCGCGGACTGAACCTTGGCTGGCGCGCGGTTGATTTCATCGGCGAGGATTAGCTCGTTAAACAGCGGCCCCTCCTGAAACTGTAGTTCGTGGACGCCGTTATTGTCCTGATAAATCTCATTGCCGGTTACATCAGAGGGCAGCAAGTCGGGGGTGAACTGTATGCGTCCCAGATCGGCCTGTAAAACTTGCGACAAAGTTTTAATCGAGCGGGTTTTTGCCGTGCCCGGCAGGCCTTCGAGTAGCACGTGTCCATTGCATAACAACGCCAGTGTAAGGGTTCTGACAACTTCGTCTTGGCCGATGACAGACTCAGACATCTGCTGCATCATGGATTCGATAGCACTATGGTGTTGCGTGGTCAAAATATTGCTCCTTAATGGCCAGTATTTTATCGATGTTTTCTACAAACAGGGGCACTAGCTTTGGATCAAACTGCATGCCCGAATTATCCTGTAAATAGGTGAGAGCGTCTTCCACAGCCCAGGATCTTTTATAGGGCCTTACCGAAGTCAGTGCGTCAAAGACATCGACTATCGCTACAATGCGCCCAGCCATGGGGATATCTTCGCCTGCCAGCCCCTTGGGATAGCCCCCGCCATCCCAATGTTCATGATGGCTGATGGCGACTGCTTTTGCCATCTGAAGCAGTTCTGAATTGTCATCGCCAATAATATCCTCGCCCATTTGCGTATGACTTTGCATAACAATCCACTCGTTGTCATCCAGTGGGCCCGCCTTCTGCAAAATGCTGTCCGGAATTCCGATTTTTCCTATGTCATGCATGGGGGCTGCATCCAACATCATATCTGCCATGGCTTCACTCATGCCAGCGGCAATTCCCAACACCCTTGCATAGTGACTCATACGCATCACGTGGAGGCCGGTGTTGTCATCTTTGAACTCAGCAGCGCGGCCCAGACGCTGGATAATTTTTAGTCGAGTGTCGTTGATGTCTCTGGTTTGTTCACGAACTTTTCGATCAAGCTCTCTGTTCTGGTCGTAAAGGGCCAGTTGCGTTTTTACTCTCGCCAAAACGATGGGCGGGCTGATAGGTTTGGTAATGTAATCTACCGCGCCCAATGTAAAACCTTCAATTTCGTCGCTGGTTGTGATTTTTGCCGTAACAAAAATTATGGGAATGTGGCTGGTAGTTGGGTCGTTTTTCAATTGACGACAAACTTCAAAGCCGTCTATGCCGGGCATCATTACATCCAGCAGGATAAGGTCTGGTGCTACCTTTAGGCGAGCAATTTTTAGCGCTTGCTCGCCATTAATGGCTGCGCGTACCTTGTAGTCGTCTTTCAGTATTTCGAGCAATAAATCGATGTTTTCTGGTGTGTCGTCAACCACGAGAATACTGAATTTTTCATTGTTCATTTGCTAATGCCTGGACTGGACGAAAAATGATCCGTTTGTAGTTTATTCTAGTTGAGTTTACTGATCATGTCGCTCACCTGTTGCGCGGCCTGTTCGTAGTCATACTCGGCAATGGTCTTTCCGAGAAGTTTTATTTCGGTGGAGCTTTGTGCCGATGCCAGCAGGGAGGCGTTGTTATCAAAAAATTCACCCACGGCGGCATCGTATTCATTCAGCATGGCTTGTAGTTGCTCTAGTAGTTTTTGCAGTTGTTGTTGGTCAAACTGCGCACTGGAAATTTGGCCGTGCTTGCCTGGAGAAAGCGGGACTAGTTGTTCCTGTAGCTGTTTAACTGATAGGCATAGTGACTCGAGCGTTTTATCAGAGCAGTTTCCTTCTTCCAGTTCTCCTTCTGCCCTCGCTGCTATTGATTCAAGCGCGCTGGCACCGATGTTACCTGCCAGACCTTTCACTGTATGTGCCAGACGTACGGCAGGTTCGCCATTTTTTTCGGCCAGAGCGTCGCGGAGTTGCTCGTCGAAGTTATGATAGTGTTGCGAAAACCGGGTAAGTAGTTTTACATAAAGTTGTTGGTTGCCTTGCAATCGATCCAGGCTGGCCTCTATGTCCACGCCCTCAAGTTTGGGAATTTTAATCTCGGCTGCCTTGCGCGGCTCCAGGATATTCGTTTGTTCAGGAGCAGTGTCTGGACGAATCCACTTAGCCATTGTTTCAAACATGAAAGAGACATCTATGGGTTTGGGAATATGATCATTCATTCCGCACTGCAGGGCCCGGGCTCTGTCCCCTGCCATGGCGTTTGCCGTCATTGCCAATATGGGTAAATCGGCAAAGCGTGGATCCTGGCGTAACTGTCGGGTTGCTTCGTAGCCGTCGAGAATCGGCATTTGGCAATCCATTAGCACGCCGTCGAATGCCTGGCTTTGCATAATATCAATGGCCTGCTGACCGTTGTGGGCAATGGCGACTGTGAGGCCATTTGTTTCGAGTATTTCACGCGCGAGCTCTTGATTCAGTTCATTGTCTTCAACTAACAGAATGTGCGCACCCTGTAGTTGCTGTACAGCATCGGAAAATAGATTCTCTCGCTTGCCAAGAGTAGTGGTGAGCGCTTGCCCTTTACCGACTACGCGCAAAATCGTTTCGAGCAAGTTCGAAGGCGTTACGGGTTTGGTCAGCACCGCGCTGGAAGAGACGGCATCGCTGTTTGCCAGCAAGTCGTCTTTACCGTGCGCTGTCAGCATGATGACTTTGGGTTGTGCCGCGATGTGTGTAGAGGCTTGAATGTGTTTGATGGATTCTATGCCGTCCATACCGGGCATTCTCCAGTCCATGATAAGAAGTTGGAAACCCTGATGTTGTTCTGCATTTTCCAGAATTGAAATGGCTTGCTCTCCGCTAGAAGCCAGCTCAACTTCCAGCCCAAAGCTATGCAGCATAGCCTCTAGTATTTCTCTGGAATGGCCGTTGTCATCAACCACCAGTGCGTGCATTTTTGCTAGCTCGGCTACGTCATAGCGCTCGATGTTGTCCCTGGTGTTTTGACGACTTAACTGCGCTGTAAAAGAAAATGTAGAGCCCTTCCCTGGTTCACTAGAGAGCCAAATTTCACCGCCCATTAATTCGGTGAGCCTGCGACAAATAGCCAAGCCAAGCCCGGTACCTCCATACGTACGGGTCGTGGAACTGTCTGCCTGGCTAAAGGGCTGGAAAAGAAGATCCTGCTGCTCAGGCGTCATCCCTATACCTGTATCAATAACGTCGAACTGAAGTACGACCTTGTCGTTAACAGAGGAAACAGGGCGAATTTTTATGATTACGTCGCCTTCATTGGTGAATTTGACCGCGTTGTTTCCCAGATTGACCAGTATCTGTCCAAGGCGAAGCGGGTCGCCTACTAATGCCAGAGGCGTGTCGGCTGAAATATCAAAGAGCAACTCCAGTCCAGATTCCTCGGCCTTTAAGCCGACGAGATTAGATAAATTGTCCAGCACATCCTGTAGAGCAAAATCGATATTTTCCAGGGTAAGCTTGCCGGCCTCAATCTTTGAAAAATCGAGAATGTCATTCACGATGCCCAGTAACACTTCTGCTGACCGGTTAACTTTATCTATATAGTTGCGTTGCTTGCCGTCGAGTTCTGTTTGCAGTGCAAGGTAGGACATGCCAATTATTGCGTTCATAGGCGTACGTATTTCATGGGACATATTGGCCAAAAAGTCGCTCTTTGTTTGGCTGGCTTCCTCTGCTATTTTTTTAGCTTGGTGTAGCAGGCCTACTGCTTGTTCTCGCTCTGTCACATCAAGTAGTGATATGCGAATTTCTTCGAGCGAGGAATCAGCGTAAACCGGGAGAGAGGAGGCCGAGGTGAAAACGGGGGAGCCGTCCTTGCGCCATATTTCAACTCTTATATCCAGGCAGGTTTCGCCCGCTGCTATTCGCTGCGCGTTTTCGGTCGGAGAGCTGGCGTCTTTTTGCTGAGTGATCGCGCGCCAGTTTGTATTCTCGAACTCAGTTCGGGTGTAACCCGTCAATTTTGAAAAAGCCAGATTGTGTTTGAGAATATCACCCGTTCCGGAAATGGAGGCATAGGCGATGGGGGCATTTTCGTAGAGGTCCCACAGGCGATTTTCACGCGCCTCCAGCTCTTTGGTGCGATGTTCCACGCGGTGTTCCAATTGCTCATTGGCTTGTTTCAGTTGTAAGTTAGAGCGTCGACTTATGCTAAAAACTACTACTGCCAGAGCCAGACACAGCGGTACGGTTGCCCCCATCACACCCAGGATTATATTTCGAAAGCCCTCGTATCCCTTCATAGATTCTGCTTGATCCAGTTCGGAAATTATTCCGAAGCCCAGTTCGTCGTTCCAGGACCAAACACCAATTACCTCTATACCGCGATAGTCCTTATAGCCATCAAAATTATGGCCTGAATTGTGTTGGGAAATAGCGCTTGCGCTTTCTATCAACGTAGTAGAAGTTGCGTCGGGTTTTAACTCTCCTTGCGTAGTGTGAGGGAGCTGCAATCGCACGTTCAATATCGATGACATTTCTGGGGCCAATGCACCTTGGGAACGCAGCTCCTCCTCGAATCGGCTGCTGGAAATCATGAGGCCCAGATCGTTGGCGAAGTAGGTTTCGCCACTCTCGCCTACCTGCCCGCTAGCGGTTAGGCGACCAAATTCAATGAGGGGGTCCATGCGCAGAGCAAGAATAGCCAACACCTTATCTTTGTTGGGGCGAATTGGCGCGAGAATAAACATGGATGCATGGAAGCCGGTAGTACCATCGACGCCTTCTATCGGGACATCAGAGCGAATACTCGGAACTAAAACAATTTCTCCAGAGAACGCTCTGGCGAGTAAGTCGGCCCGACCTTCGGCAATAAGATTGACCTGTGCCAGGTTGGAGTCCCGCATAGAACCGATATTGACGTAGTCAGGCGAGATGATGAAGAAGCCTGCATTTTTTAGTCGCCCTCCGTAGCTGATGACAATTTCTCGAATGCGCCTGAGTTCGCGGCTCTTTTCCAATAGATTTGAAGTGGGCTGTTTGCGTAGCAAGCCCAAAACCTGTGACTGCAGCGCCGGTTCTGTCGCGATAGCCTGAGCCTGCGATTCCCAACCCCGTAACCAAGTGCGAAGCGCCGCGTTAATAGTGGAGGAAACAGCGGTCAGTGAGGCGCCGGCCTGCTGGCGCTGGCGTTCTTTCGACTGACCCAGGGCGGCGATGGCAATTAACGCGATAGCGGCCAAAACCAGGATCAATGAAGCTCCCGCCAGAAGGTCCATGCGTGGATTGGAAAATGTGGCCCTATTGCCTCCACGTTGTTTGTCGCTTGAATCGCGGCGCAGCAACACAAATACAACAAGGAGCAAAATGACCAAACAAATGGCAATGACCATAATTATTGTATTGGGCATCATGGATTGCATTAGTCAGCGCTTTTATTGCTTCCAGATCTGGCGGTTGATCTCATTGTAGCAGCCACAGCTTGCCTTGTTTGTCTGTTGTATATTAAATAGCCCTGGTTGCCAATTTGAATAACAAAGGAAGACTTCTGGATGAACTTACTCTATCGCAGTGCTTTTGCCATTGCACAAGACATCAAAGCTCAAAAAACTTCCGCCAGAGAAGTGCTGGAGTTTTTCCTCGCTCGGGTTGCACGTTTTAACCCGGAGCTTAATTGCGTGGTGGCCCTTGATGAATCTGCTGCACTAGCCCGGGCCGACGAGGCAGACGCAGCGGCCGCACGGGGAGAAGATTGGGGGCCATTGCATGGCGTTCCCCTTACTATCAAGGACGCACTCTCTACCAAGGGCTTGGTAACTGTAGGTGGCATACCGGAGTGCCGGGATAATATTCCGGCCGAAAATGCCCTCGCAGTACAAAGCTATGTCGATGCCGGCGCCAATATTTTCGGTAAAACCAATGTTCCTTTTATGAGTTCTGACCTGCAATCTTTTAATGAGGTTTACGGCACTACCAACAACCCCTGGAATACACAGCGCACCTGCGGTGGCTCTTCAGGGGGGGCGGCTTCAGCACTGGCAGCAGGGCTTACACCTTTGGAGCTTGGTAGTGATATAGGTGGCTCTATTCGTACCCCCAGCCATTTCAACGGAGTGTACGGGCACAAACCCAGTTTTGGCATTGTTCCAAGTCGTGGCCACCTTCCACCCGGGGAAGGCGTTTTGAGCGAGGGTGATTTGTCGGTAGTTGGTCCGCTGGGAACCTGTGTCGATGATCTTGAGGCGGCGCTTGATCTTGTCGCCAGACCGATGCCTGAGGATGCGCCCGCCTGGAAACTGGATTTGCCCCCTGCCAGTTTTTCTGACCCCTTTGAGCTGCGTGTGGCGGTATGGTCAGATGATGCGTTTTGCCCCGTAGATGACGATGTGAAGAAAAGTATTGAGGCGGCCGGGAATTCGCTTGCCGCCATTGGTGCGCATGTAGATAGTGAGGCTAGACCTGATTTTGATCCAGCGGACAATGAGATTAATTACTCCCTGCTACTTATGGCGGAGATGGGTGGGGGCATGCCCGACGCGGTATTTGAAGGCGCCAGTGCAATGGTGGCGGCTTCCGATCCCACGGATATGAGTCAGCCACTGTTACAAATGCGTGGCATTGCACTCAGTCATCGGGATTGGTTGCATCAAAATGAGAAGCGTCTGAAAATTCGCGCAGCGTGGACGCGTTTTTTTCAGGACTTCGATGTGCTGTTGTGTCCCTGCGCTATGGTGCCTGCTTTTCCACATGACCATAACCCCGATATGCATGCCCGGGTGCTACAGGTGAATGGCCAGGCTCGGCCTTACATTGATATTCTTAGTTGGGCGGGGTTGACGCTGAACGCCTATTTGCCGGTAACAGCCGCTCCTGTTGGTTTGAGTAAAGACGGTCTTCCCATCGGCGTTCAGCTGGTAGCGCCTTTCCTTGGTGATCGCAGCTCTCTGGCAGTGGCCAGGTTGCTGGAGAAGCACCATCGCGCTTTCACACCGCCACCCGGGTATGAGCAATAGAGGGGGAGTTACTGAGCCACCCAGCTGCCGCTCACCAGAACTTTTTCTGCCGCTAAAACGCGTGCTTCAAAGTGTTCACCGGGTTTGATGACCCCCACGCCTTGTGGCGTGCCGGTCATTATTATATCGCCGTCTTCCAGGCTGGTGAACCTGGATAATTCCTGCAAAATAGTCTGCGGCTTGTACATCATGAGTGAGACCCCGCCTTGCTGGCGAACTTCTCCGTTGACGTTCAGCTGCAGGGTCAAGGTTTCCATGTCCTCTGGCAGCGCTACGAATTTGCTGAACACGGCCGCTCCGTCAAACGCTTTGGCCCTTTCCCAGGGTAAGCCCTTATCTTTAAGCTTTGACTGTAGCCCGCGTTTGGTCAGGTCCAGACCAAAACCTACAGCAGCCAACTCGCCGTGCTGGATGAGGAACGCCAACTCACCCTCGTAGTGTAGGGGTTCGCCCAGATTTGAATGCAGAGTGTTGCTGATGGCGGAACCGGGCTTGTTGAAAACCACCATGTCTTCCGGAACTTCATTCCCCAGCTCTTCAATATGAGCTGCATAGTTGCGCCCTACACACACTATTTTTGATGGTGTGATGGAGTTTCCATTGTAATTAATCGTTTGCATATGACCCATGGCAGAGCGCATTCAGGTGTTAGGAGGATGGCGGAACATAACCCTCGGCTCGATCGTATTCTTCGCCGGAGAAATATTTGCCCATTTCCTCCTGTAGGTATTTTCTTGCCTCCGGGTCGACCAGACTAAGGTGCTTTTCGTTAATCAGCATGGTCTGGTGTGTCTGCCACTCCGACCAGGCTTGTTTAGAGACATTTTCAAAGACGTCCTGACCTTTGGGGCCGGGGAAAGGAGGCGCATCAAGCCCCTCCAGCTCTTTTTGGTACTTCCTGCAAAAAATCATGCGTGCCATATTCAGTTATCCATTTTGGGTGAGGGCTGGGCTAGTTTTTCCAGTAGGGAGGCAACCGGGGCTGCAAGGCCTATTTCTGGCGGCTGGCGCATGTTATACCAGAGCTGCTGCTGTGCTTCCATGACTGTTTCCGGGGTGGTGGCGAGGTTTAGCTGAATCGGTTGGATGTCCAGATGATAGTGGCTGAATGTATGGCGAAAGCTGGGCCACAGTGTGCTGCTGTGGGGTGTTAAGCCCAGCATGTCTATACACCAATCGCTGGCCGAGGTGTCGGCGTTTAGCTCGGGGAAGCACCACAATCCGCCCCAAATACCGGTGCCGGGGCGTCGTTCCAGCCAGATATCTCCATTGCCGGCGGACACCATTAAAAAAGTGGTGCTCTTTACTGGTAGCGCTTTACGCGGCTTTTTGCCGGGATAGCGTGTTTGCTCCCCCTGCGCGAATGCCTGGCAATTATTCTGTAATGGACAGCTTGTGCACGAGGGTGAGCTGCGGGTACAAAGGGTTGCGCCCAGGTCCATCATGGCCTGGGAATAGTCCGCCACACGCTCCACCGGTGTGAGTTGTTCGGCGACTTGCCACAACTGTTTCAGGGTTCCGGATTGTCCCGGCCAGCCGTCAATTGCCCTGTATCGGGCAAGTACGCGTTTTACATTGCCGTCGAGAATCGAAGCGTGTTGTTGAAAGGCGATGCTGCGTATTGCTCCGGCTGTAGACTTACCAATGCCGGGCAGTGTGCAAAGATCTTCCACTTCCGACGGGAATTTGCCCTGCATCTGTGAGTAGACAATGTTTGCGGTCTTGTGCAAATTTCGGGCGCGCGCATAGTAGCCCAGCCCGGTCCACAGGTGTAAAACCTGGTCTTCCTCAGCCTTTGCCAAGGCCTCTACCGTTGGAAATGTATCCATAAAGCGCTGGAAATAGGGGATAACCGTTTTAACCTGAGTTTGTTGCAGCATTATCTCTGAGACCCATACCCGGTAGGGGTTTATATCCTTTTGCCAGGGAAGGTCTTTACGCCCAAACTGATCGTACCAGTGCAGAACTTTTTGTGAAAAACTAGCGGGCTGGGGTGGGGTATTGGTCATGCCAGCTAGGGTAATGTTCGAAGGGCGAAACCTCCAGTGAATTCAAACCGCATTTCTTCTATAATGGCCGGCTTTTGGGGCACATGGCCCATATTCTCGGGGAGATACGCAAATGGCTGATCGTAAAGCCACCGTTACGCGCAATACGCTGGAGACGCAGATTACTGTTTCGGTAAATCTGGATGGCTCTGGTGAGGTCGACTTTGATACTGGAGTTCCGTTCCTGGACCACATGTTGGACCAGATAGCACGCCACGGTTTAATGGATCTTAGCATTCAAGCCAAAGGTGATTTACATATTGATGCACACCACACAGTCGAGGATATCGGCATTACCCTGGGCCAGGCATTTGCCCAGGCCGTGGGTGATAAAAAGGGCATACTGCGTTACGGCCATGCCTATGTGCCGCTGGATGAAGCGCTCTCCAGAGTGGTTGTGGATTTTTCCGGGCGTCCCGGCCTCGTATTCAACGTGCCTTTTACACGCGCCAGTGTGGGTGAATTTGACGTCGATCTGTTTCACGAGTTCTTCCAGGGCTTTATCAATCATGCACTGGTGACTTTGCATGTGGATAATTTGCGCGGAGAAAATGCCCATCACCAGGCCGAAACTGTGTTCAAGGCATTTGGGCGAGCATTGCGTATGGCGCTTAGCGCCGACCCTCGCATGGCGGGAGTGACACCCTCAACCAAGGGTGTGTTATAGGTTGAAATCATGAGTGGTATTGTCGCTGTAATTGACTACGGCATGGGTAATTTGCACTCCGTGGCGAGTGCGCTTGAGCATGTGGGTGCCGATAAGGTTGTGGTTACACACGATGCGGAGCTTATTCGCAGCGCGGACCGGGTTGTCTTTCCCGGCGTTGGAGGAATCCGCGATTGCATGACTGAAATCCGACGCCTCAAGTGTGACGAGTTGTTGCTGGATGTATTGGGCGCACAGCACAAACCGGTACTGGCTATTTGCGTGGGTATGCAGGCGCTGATGACTCATTCCCAGGAAAATGGCGGTGTTGATTGCCTGGATATTGTTCCCGGTGAGGTCAGGTTCTTCGGTAAGCCCCTACTCGGCGAGACGGGAGAGCGCTTGAAAGTGCCGCATATGGGATGGAATCAAGTGCAACAGGTGAGTAATCACGCCTTGTGGAATGGCATCGAAGACAATAGTCGATTCTACTTTGTACACAGTTACTATGTAGATGCGTTGGATCGCAATTTGTTGGCGGGCAGTGTTCAGTATGGCGTGAGTGCAGATGCTGCTCTTGCCCGGGACAACTTGTTCGCCGTTCAATTTCACCCCGAAAAGAGTCACACCGCAGGGCTTCAATTACTGCGCAATTTTATTAACTGGAATGGCCAATGCTGATAATACCCGCAATCGATTTAAAAGATGGTGAATGCGTTCGCCTGCGTCAGGGGTTAATGGACGATAGCACGGTGTTCTCGGACGACCCGGTGTCGGTAGCGAAGCGCTGGGTTGATGCCGGTTGCCGACGCTTGCACCTTGTTGATTTAAACGGGGCTTTTGCGGGTGAGCCCATCAATGGTGAAGTGGTTACCGCTATATCCGGCGCCTATCCGCGACTTCCCGTGCAAATTGGTGGCGGCATACGCACACTGGAAACCATCGAGCACTATGTGAAAGCGGGTGTAAGCTACGTCATTATCGGCACCAAGGCGGTGAAGGAGCCCGAGTTTGTTAGCGAGGCCTGCCGGGCGTTTCCGGGAAAAATTATTGTGGGCCTGGACGCGAAAGATGGTCTGGTAGCAACCGATGGTTGGGCTGAAGTCTCCAATGTGCAGGCCGCAGACCTGGCGAAAAAGTTTGAGTCCGATGGCGTTAGCGCTATTGTTTACACTGATATTGCCCGCGATGGAATGATGCAGGGTGTTAATGTCGAGGCAACGTTGGCCATGGCCAGAGCTTCGAGCATTCCGGTGATCGCCTCCGGAGGGATAACCAATATGGACGATATCCAAGCCCTGCAAGCCGTGACAGGCGAAGGTATTTGCGGTGCTATAACCGGTCGGGCCATTTACGAGGGCACCCTGGATGTAGCTCTTGCGCAGGCCTACTGTGATGAGAATTCCTGATTATGGGCCTGGCTAAACGTATTATTCCCTGTTTGGACGTAGAGAATGGGCGAGTTGTAAAAGGGGTTAACTTCGTCGATATACGCGACGCGGGCGATCCGGTAGAAATTGCCAAGCGTTACAATGAGCAGGGCGCTGACGAAATAACGTTTCTGGATATTACCGCCAGTCACGAGGGTCGTGACACTACCGTACATACGGTAGAAAAAATTGCCGAAGAAGTTTTTATCCCCTTAACCGTGGGAGGTGGCATTCGTGCGGTAGAGGATATTCGCATCATGCTAAACGCCGGTGCCGACAAGGTGGCAATCAATACCGCCGCGATTCACAATCCGGATCTGGTGCGCGAGGCGGCCGAACGTTTCGGTTCGCAGTGTATCGTCGTAGCCATTGATGCAAAGCGCGTTGATGATGTGGACAACAAACCTCGTTGGGAAATCTTCACCCATGGCGGGCGTAAACCCACTGGCATTGATGCCGTGGCATGGGCAGTAAAGATGGCAGAACTTGGAGCTGGAGAAATTTTGCTAACCAGCATGGACAGAGACGGCACCAAAAATGGTTTTGAGTTGGGTGTGACACGTGCGATCACCGATGCGGTGGGAATTCCCGTGATTGCCTCCGGGGGTGTTGGTACCCTGGATCATTTGGCAGATGGTGTTTTACTGGGCGGTGCAGACGCCGTGTTGGCAGCCAGTATATTCCACTTCGGAGAATTTACCGTACCTGAAGCCAAGGCTTACATGGCTGCCAAAGGTATAGAGGTACGCCTGTAGTTGGTTTCTTCCTATGTTTCTGCAGGCTTCTCTACTGGAGCTGCCTTGGCTTGAGCCGCTGCGCTCTGGCTGCGTGCTCCCAAAATATTCAGACCTTTCAGTAGGCTGAGCGCTTCATACAACTGGTTGTCCGAGGACAACAGGCCCTTGGCATTGCTTGTTGCCGCCTCAGCATTTTCCTCGTTACCCCCCGCGTTATCCAGGTGACCGGCGAGATCTGCCTCAGTAACTCGATTTGTCTTGTAGGCGGTGACTTTTGCCCGCTCAACCGTAATATCGGGAGCGATACCCTGAGCCTGTATAGAGCGACCGTTGGGGGTGAAGTAGAGGGCTGTGGTGAGTTTAACAGCGCGGGAGTCGGACAAAGGCAGTATGGTTTGGACAGAGCCTTTACCGAAACTTTGGGTGCCCATTAAGACCGCTCTGCTGTGATCCTGAAGCGCCCCGGCGACTATTTCTGATGCGCTGGCAGAGCCGCCATTGATCAGAACCACCACAGGAGTTCCGTCTGTAACATCTCCCGCAGTGGCTTTGTAGTTAACTTCTGAGTTATCCAGCCTGCCCTCGGTGTAGACTACTGTTCCCCCATCAATAAATAGGCCCGCGACATCGACACTGGCCCGCAAAACACCGCCCGGATTATTGCGCAGGTCCAGCACTAAACCCTTTAGCGCTTCTTTTTCCTCAAGCTTCTTCAGTGACTTGCTCACGTCTTCGCCGGTTCGCTTTTGGAATTGTGCAATACGAATATAGCCAAAACCCGGCTCCAGCCATCTTTCGCGAACGCTTGCTACCCTGATGATGTCTCGTTCCAATGTGAGGTTGAAAGGCTTGGTTTCCCCCTGACGGCCAATAGTAAGCTCAATTTTTGAGCCTTTATCTCCGCGCATCTTTTCAATTGCCTCATTCAGGCTCATGCCTTTGATAGAGATATTGTCCAGCTTGAGTATCACATCTCCTGTTTGCAGGCCCGCCTTATCTGCCGGGGTGCCATCTATGGGAGAGACAACGGTGACAAACCCGTCTTCCATGCCAACTTCCAGGCCCAGACCGCTGAATTCGCCCGATGTAGTGGACTGTAGGTTGTCGAAAGCGTCTTTGGTCATGTAGACGGAGTGTGGGTCCAGCCCTGTCAACATTCCCTGAATGGCGTATTCGAGTAAAGTGCTGTCATCTATCTCTTCTACGTAGCCAATGCGAATCTGGTTAAAAACATCTGCGAAAGTGCGCAGCTCCTCCAGGGGAAGCTCGCCGGGCTCCTCAACAGCCAGCGCAGAACCGGGGTTGGTTAAGGCAAGAAAGAGCCCCAGGGGGGCCAGAACATTTTTTAGCGTAGGGTGATTACTCATGGTTACCGCCGGATGATTTTGCTGTTGCTATAACTACGTAGAGATACAGGGGTGCCACATGCTGCTGCGCCAGCTACCTGCTTATGTAAATAGTGTAACTCATTCGTCGTCAAGTCTGTTATGAAATGCCGGGGGTAAAATGGGCTGTGCCTTAACGTCTACACCAGGAAGCAGGGTTGACTGGCTTGCCTTTGTATCTGACCTCAAAGTACAGCGCGGCGCTTTCCTGACCGCCACTACTCCCCACGGTTGCAATAGTGGAGCCGGCATTAACCCATTCCCCCACCTCTGCCATAAGGCTCTGGTTGTGTGCATAGAGGCTCATATAGTCATCACCATGGTCGATGATTAATAGCAGCCCTGAGCCTCGCAGCCAATCTGCGTAAACGACTCGACCATGGTGGATGGCCGAAATATTGATCCCGGCTTTGGCCGGAATCGTAACGCCCTGCCAGCGCATTTTCCCGGCGTTTCTGGAGTTGCCAAAGCGGTGGCTGGCGCGGCCTGATATAGGCCAGGGCATGGATCCCTTTGCGGCGCTGAATGATTTGTAATTCTCAGGCATCTTTAGATTTACTACGGCCTTTTCTATGGCCTCCAGCAAGTTTTTTAACTCCTGCTGGTCCTGTTGCATTTGCTTGAGTTTGCCATCTTTACTGGCGATGCTGGCAAGTAGGTTTGACACCGCCAGTTCACGGGTTTGTTTCGCTCTGATCAGGTTTTTTTGCTGCTTTTCGAGAGCCTGTTTTTTATCTTCCAGCTCGCTGGTGGCGGCGACGATTGCGGGTTCCAGCTCTTTTAGCTGCGCCAGAATCTCGCGATATCTGTCTATATGCTTGCCTCTAGCCTGGTAAAAATACTGGTAGTAGGTGAACGCTCTAGCGAGGGTGTTGGGGTCTTCCTGGTTTAGCAAAATCTTCAGCTGGCCCTGGCGGCCCATTTGATAGGCGGTTCTGATTTCTCGCGCGACTAAAGCCTGCTGTGCGTCCCTGGACTGGATGAGTGTCTCTGCTTTGGCGTTCAGGTCGGCCAACTCTTTTCGGGACGATTTTAAGGCAAGCTCATTTTGCGCAATGCTTTTTTGTAGGGATCCCAGTTCTACGTCAGCCTTGCGCAGTTGATTTAGCAGAGAGTTTTTACGATTTTTTTCCGTCGAAATTTGTTCGGTGACTGCCCTTATTTCGCGCTGTAAATCTTTTAATTGCTCACGTGCCTGTTCTTCGTCTGATTCCCCTTTCGGCGCGGAGTGTGCCGCAGGGGCTAATACCAGCGTCAACGCCAGGGCAGTGAATAGGAGCTGGAAACGCGTCGCTTTCAGGAGGCGAGCTCTATCAAATTTTTTCCAGTCATTTCAGGTGGTTGAGCTATATTCATCATGGCGAGCAGGGTGGGAGCCATATCTGCCAGTTTGCCGCCGGCGGGGTCGAGAGTTGCTGCGCGTGCACCCATGTAAACCAACGGTACTTTCTCGGTTGTATGCTGAGTGTGCTTTTGCCCCGAGACGTAGTCCATCATTTGCTCGCAATTGCCATGATCAGCAGTTACCAGAGCTTCACCGCCTGTTTCCTGCAGTGCGCCTTGAATTCTTCCCAGGCATTCGTCCAGAGTTTCCACCGCTTTCACCGCCGCTTCATAGACGCCCGTGTGGCCCACCATATCGCCGTTGGCATAGTTGCAAACAATGAGGTCATACTTATGCGAACTGATTGCGGCTATAAGTTTGTCGGTAAGTTCCGGCGCACTCATTTCGGGTTGTAAATCATAAGTAGCAACATCTGGCGAGGGCACCATTACGCGCTCCTCTCCATCAAACAGCGCTTCGCGGCCTCCACTGAAGAAAAAGGTTACATGGGCATATTTCTCCGTTTCGGCAATGCGCAATTGGGTTTTACCTAACTGCGCAAGATAATCGCCCAATACATTTTTGAGACTGTGGGGAGGGAATGCACAGCTTGTTTGGATGTCAGCCGCATACTCTGTTGTCATGACGAAGTCTGCCAATTGCAGTGAGACCCCGCGTTCAAAGTGAGAGAAGCTCTCGTCTACGAATGCGTGTGTGAGTGCGCGCGCTCGGTCGGCGCGAAAATTCATGAATAGAACAGCGTCATTGTCTGAGATAACGGCGGATTCTTGACCTTCTGCGCGCAGTGATGTCGGCAATACAAATTCGTCATTCTCGTCTCGCTGATACGCGGCTTCGAGTGCTTCCACTGCCGTATCGAATTGGTAGTCGGCTTTCGCCCGAGTCAGCAAATTGTAGGCCTGCTCGATTCTATCCCAGCGATTGTCGCGATCCATCGCGTAATAGCGACCAACCATACTGGCGATACGTCCACAGCCCAGGTTTGCGAACAAGCGGTCGAATTTTTGCAGGGAGGGTTCGGCGCTGCGTGGCGGTGTATCCCGACCATCGAGGAAGGCGTGTAAGTACACGTGTTTTGCGCCTCGTTTACAGGCGAGTCTGATAGCGGCCTCAATTTGTTGCTCATGACTATGAACACCACCTGCAGAAAGCAGGCCCATGATGTGGACAGAGCCTCCGGCTTCATTGGCTTTGTCTATCGCGTTGACATACGCTGGATTGGTGTCGAAATCGCCATCGGCTATGGCCTGATCTATGCGAGTAATATTTTGATGGACGATTCTGCCTGCCCCCAAACTCATGTGGCCAACCTCAGAATTGCCCATCTGGCCCTGGGGTAGGCCGACATCGAGTCCGGAGCTGGAGATGAGCGTGTGTGGAGCGTTCTTCCACAGCTTGTCCCAGACAGGGGTCTTACCGTTAACAATGGCATTGTCTTCAGGGTTTTCCCGGTGGCCCCAGCCATCCAGAATTATGAGTACTGTGGGTGATTTTTGCTCGTTGTTCATGCTTATCCCAGAAAATGATGGTGCTCGAAGTGGGACATTTTACCCTGTACAGCTCCCCGCCGCACAGGGATTTGAGTGATCTCAGTGCTCGCTTTCGCGGCGCAGGGTGATCGGGTATACTTGGCGCCCTTTTTTGTCGGCCTGTTTGCTAATAGGCCGATAGATCCAACTGGCAAAGACTGAATATTACAATGGCTCTGTTCCTCGAATTTATTTCCCAACAATGGACACTGGTAGCTGCTCTGGCAGTTGTGCTTGTCATGCTGTTCTTTCATGAATCCCGCAAATCCGGTCCTTCCCTGTCACCGCAGCAGGCAATAAGCATGGTGAATGCCCAGAGTGGTTTGTTCCTCGATCTGCGCGATGCCTCCGACTATAAAGCGGGACACATCGTTGAAGCAATGCACATACCTGCCGCCAAATTGCAGTCTAGGCTGGCAGAGCTTGAAAAACACAAAAACAAACCCATAGTATTAGTATGCAAGATGGGGCAGCAGGCAGGGGCAGCGGGAAAGACGCTTAAAGCCAGTGGTTTCGAGCACGTTTACAAAATGACCGGCGGTATGATGGAGTGGAGTAACCTGCAACTTCCCACTATTAGTAAATCCTGAGCCGAATTCGCAAGGAACTAAAATCAAGTAGGCCTATGTCCGCTGAAGTTAAAATGTATTCCACTCGTTTTTGTCCCTATTGCGTTCGCGCTCGCAGCCTGCTGGCGAATAAAAACGTAGAATTTATAGATATTGGGGTCGACAGCGAGCCGGATTTGCGACGTGAGATGGTTGAGCTCAGCGGCCGGTACACCGTGCCCCAAATATGGATTGGATCCAGGCATATAGGCGGTTATGACGACATCGCGCTGTTGGATCGACAGGGACAACTAGACCAGATGTTAAAAACGGCGTAAGTAGCGCCACATTTCAAAAACCTACTGTATTAATGCAGTAACTACATTTAGAGGATGCCTCAATGGCCGAAGAAGAAACAGGCGCAGCTGCACCGCAAGGCGAGCAAGCGCAACAACAATTTGCAATGCAGCGTATTTATGCGAAGGATTTGTCCTTCGAGTCACCTTCCAGCCCGGACGTGTTCAAAAAACAATGGCAACCGCAGGTTAGTGTAGATCTCAACACCAAGAGTAATAAAATTGGCGAAGAAGGCAACTATGAGGTCGTACTTACCGTTACTCTCACCGCCAAGTTGGAGGACGAAACAGCTTTTTTAGTTGAAGTACAGCAAGCCGGTATCTTCTTTATTACAGGCATAGAGGGTGAGAACCTGCGCCGGGTTCTGGCCACTGCCGCACCCACTATTCTGTTTCCCTATGCTCGCGAGAACATAGACGCAGTATGCGTAAAAGGTGGTTTCCCCGCTGTAATGCTGGCCCCGGTCAATTTTGAGGCCCTGTACCAGCAAGCTGTAGCCCAACAGGGACAAACAGCCGAAGACGGCGAAGCCGCTACACACTAGGCTGGCGGAAAGAAGAAGCGAGGCCCGCCTCTGTAGTCATTGACTGTAGAGAGCGGGGATTGCGCCCTCCGCCTCAGGACCTTCTGAGGCCAAGGACGGCCGAAGAGAGCCTACAGGGATGTACTTGTGGCGTGTCCTGAGGCGGAGGGCGCAATTTCTGCTCGTGTACGTACTCCCCGCTCAGTTCTAGACCGCACCCCAGTATCACACATCCGATTTGATACAGGTTTTCCCCAAGCATTAAACTCGAATTATATCAGCCCATCAAACCCAAGTTGCCTCAAGCCTTCATACACCACAATCGCCACCGCATTAGATAGATTCAAGCTACGGCTGTCCTCCTTCATAGGGATTCGTACACGCTGCGCAGAGGTTGCAGAGTCGAGGATTGTCGCCGGTAAGCCTTTGGTCTCAGATCCGAATACCACCGCATCTCCGCGTTGAAAGCTCACCTCGTGATAGTTCTCGGCGCCTTTTGTGGTAATGAAAAACAAACGTGTCTCACTGTTTTTCAGGCAGAAATCGTCAAAATCCGGATAAACCTTAACCGAGGCAAACTCCCGGTAATCCAGCCCCGCTCGGCGCATTTTTTTGTCATCCAAATCAAAGCCCAGGGGCTCGATCAAATGCAGGGTGCAGCCGGTATTGGCACACAGGCGTATGATATTGCCCGTATTGGGTGGAATTTGGGGCTGGTGAAGTACAATTTTTAGCATGAGGGGATGATAAACGCAGTGGACGTAGCCAGCTACATTTTAAGCTCTTTCATTTTTCGGGTTAACGTATTTCGCCCCCAGCCGAGAAGCTCTGCGGCATCCCGTTTTCTTCCCTGCGAGTGGTGCAGAGCCACCTCAATCATGACTCGTTCAAATTGTGGTGTGGCCTGCTCCAGAATTCGGTGTTTACCCTGAGCCAACTCATTGCGGCCCCATTGATGTAGGAGGGTCTGCCAATTTGTGTCCGTTGCAGAATTTACGGGTTCGCTGTAATTGCCTAGCTCTGGTGGTAGATCTGAAAGGTGAATTTCCCGGCCGGTGGCCATGACAGTAATCCAGCGGCACGTGTTTTCCAATTGTCGAACATTTCCCGGCCATTGCAGGCCGGTCAGGAACGCTTCGGTTTCTTTGAGCAGAACTTTGGGCTCTCCCCCAAGCTCTTCGGCCGCTTTCTGAAAGAAGAATTGCATTAAGCGGGGAATGTCTTCGGCACGTTCGGCCAACTTTGGAATATGGATTCGAATGACATTCAAACGATGGAATAAATCCTCGCGAAATTTTCCCTGCTGAACCAGGTTTTCCAGATTCTGGTGGGTGGCAGCGATAATTCTCACATCGACTTTGACTGCGGTGTGTCCGCCTACACGATAAAATTCTCCATCGGCCAAAACACGCAGTAACCGTGTTTGCGTATCAGCGGGCATGTCGCCGATTTCGTCCAAAAATAGAGTGCCGCCGTCGGCCTGCTCGAAACGGCCCACGCGCTTGGTATTTGCGCCGGTAAAAGCGCCCTTTTCGTGGCCGAATAGTTCTGACTCCATTAAATCCTTTGGGATGGCTGCCATATTGAGGGCAATGAAGGGCTGCCGGGAACGCGGGCTGTGACGGTGTAAAGCTCTCGCAACCAGCTCTTTCCCCGTGCCCGAATCGCCGTTTATCAGCACCGTAATATTGCTGTGGGCGAGTCTTCCTATGGCCCGAAACACTTCCTGCATGGCAGGTGCTTCACCAATGATATCGGTAGTTGGAATAATCTCCAGAGATGGCGTGTGGCCCCGTTTTTCTCTGGCGTGGGCCAGGGCCCGCTCTGTGATCGCAAGCACTTCGTCAATATCAAATGGCTTTGGCAGGTATTCAAAAGCGCCTTTTTGATAAGAGGTAACGGCACTGTCCAGGTCTGAATGCGCTGTGGTTATGATAACCGGCAGGTCGGGGTAATGTTCAGTGAGGCGAGTCAGGACGTCCAGGCCGTCCGTGCCCGGCATTCTAATGTCGCTAATGATCACATCGGGTTGTTCTGCATCAATTCTGTCCAGCATACTATCGCCGCTATCAAAACACCTGATGCTGATTCCGTGTTGACTGAGGGCTTTTTCCAGTACCCAGCGAATGGAGCTGTCGTCATCGACTACCCAGACATTGTGTTCACTTTGCATGTTGTGTTTCCATCGGCAAGTAGATCGTAAACGTTGTGTTCCCAGGGCGACTGTCACATTCAAGCAGACCGCCGTGGCGATTAATGATTGATTGGGAGATAGATAAGCCCAGGCCTGTACCCTCCGCGCGACCCGTTACCATGGGGATAAAAACTGCATGCATTAACTCCTCGGGAATTCCGGGTCCGTTATCGCTTATGTCAATCCGGCACACCAGGCGGTGCCGCTTTGTACCAATTGTAAATTGCCGCTGGGAGCGTGTGCGAAGCGTGAGTACACAGTCCTCGATTTGCGTTGATGCTTGCAGCGCATTGCGCATGATATTGAGAACCGCCTGTATCAGCTGGGCCCGGTCCATTGGGAATGAGGGGAGGCTGGGGTCATAGTCGCGGATAATTGTTATGCGGTTTTCTGTTTCGGCCTGCAAGAGCATGCGCAAGTGTTCCAATACTTCATGAATGTTCAGGTCTTGCAGCGCAAGCTGTTGTTGGGACCCCAGCAGGCGATCCACCAGATCTCTCAACCTGTCGGCCTCCCGAATAATCACTTCCGTGTATTCTGTCAGCCCCTCATTGGGGAGTTCCCTGGAAAGTAACTGTGCAGCGCCGCGCACACCCGCGAGGGGGTTTTTGATTTCGTGTGCGAGACTCCTGATAACCGCTTTTGTCGTCTCCTGGGCGTGAGCCATGCCTTCTTCTCGACTGATTCTGAGAAGTCGGTCTATGGCCTGTAGTTCCACCAGCAGATTCAATTCGCCGTCTTTATCCAGAACAGGGTTTATCGTGAGGTCCACATGAATTTCATGGCCTCCAAGCAGAGTTAATTGAAGGCCTCGTAACGTGAGCGGCGCATTGCTTTGGCGCACTTGTTCCAGGCTTTGCAGCCATTGAGAGGGGCTCAGGACTAACTGGCTGACATGTGTTCCGGTTGTCCGTGTGAGGGAAACTTCTAATAAGGCTTGGCCAGCCGAGTTGATCCGAGTGACATTCAGGTCTTTGTTCAGCACGATGACTGCAGTGCTGATGTTCTCGAGAATGTCTCTGCTGTGTTCCATGGTTCCCCTATGCGAGCTACATTTGAGCTACGTGCCTTTGTAAAGCAATATTGACGCCAAACTAGACAGTTCGATAGAAAAACTTAGGAACACCTAACAAATAGGGTCTTTATCGATAGTTGGCGCTTACTATGTTTTTAGTAAGGTCCGCTATGAGTGCAGGGTGAGGCCAAGATAGATGAGGAGCACACTGCACCATATTAGACGCACCATTATGGTGCGCCTAATATGGTGTAGTGTCTATAGTTTGGAGGTGAGCTAGTTGCCGGCCTTGGCACGCAGGACGTGGACTGTAATCGGCGGAGACTCGGCCAATTTTTCTCCGGCGTAATTTGAAATGACAACAGTGAGTATGTGGCTGCCACGATAAATATTACTCAGTGCCCAGGATGTGTGGGCCTGGGCTGGCCCAATGGCAGTGCCGTCTATGAGTAGTTGTGCCGAATTACCATTCCCCAGAGGTGGGTTTACGGTGGCAGTGACCGAGAAGTTACCGGCGAAGCCAATGGCGATTGCGGTATCGTTTTCGGGGGAAGTGATATCGACGCTGACTTCGATTTTCTTTTGTTTAACGGTCGCAGTGGGGCGATCTACCTGCCTTGGCGGGGGGGAGGTGTTGGGTGCGCCTACTTGTACTTTCTCGGAGCTGCTGCCGTTGGTAGGTGGCTTGTCTGAATAAACTGTATTGCCATTCTCATCGACTGATTTGTATACCTGGGCAATAGCGACCAGGGGGATGGCAAGTAACAGGCTAATAGTAAATCGACGCATGAATACACCGTTAAAGTTAAAACATAACCCAAAGGTAGCACATACGATAGTTTTGGTAAAAAAAAGGCCCGCATTGCGGGCCTTTGATGGTGTGACTAAAGCGTTACACCGAGTAGTACATATCAAACTCAACAGGGTGAGTTGTCATGTTCAGGCGTTCGATTTCGCCTTCTTTCAGTTCGATGAAGGCATCGATCATATCATCGGTGAAAACTCCGCCAGCTGTGAGAAAGTCGCGATCTTTGTCGAGATTTTCCAGCGCTTGATCGAAGCTTGAGCAGACCGTGGGAATTGCAAGCCCTTCTTCGGGGGGAAGGTCATACAGATCCTTGTCAGCGGCGTCGCCAGGGTGGATTTTATTCGCAATTCCGTCCAGGCCAGCCATCAGCAGAGCGGCGAAACACAGGTAAGGGTTGGCAGTTGGGTCGGGAAAGCGAACCTCTACGCGCTTGCCTTTCGGGCTGGGCTCATAGGGGATACGAATAGAAGCGGAGCGGTTACGTGCGGAATAAGCGAGCATAACAGGCGCTTCAAAACCAGGAACCAGACGCTTGTAGGAGTTAGTTGATGCGTTGGTAAATGCATTTAGCGCGCGTGCGTGCTTGATAATACCGCCGATGTAATACAGTGCATCTTCGGACAGGCCAGAGTAGCCGTCGCCAGCAAAAACGTTATCGCCATCTTTGTAGATAGATTGGTGCACGTGCATGCCAGATCCATTGTCGCCAACCAGAGGCTTGGGCATGAAAGTAGCCGTTTTGCCATAGGCGTGGGCGACGTTGTGGGTGCAGTACTTCATGATCTGTACTTCGTCGGCCTTGGTAACTAGCGTGTTGAACTTGACCCCAATTTCACACTGCCCAGCGGTGCCCACTTCGTGGTGGTGTACCTCAATCGGCAGGCCCATTTGCTCCATGGCAGTACACATCGCTGCACGTATGTCGTGCAGTGAATCGACTGGCGGCACAGGGAAATAGCCGCCTTTCACGCCTGGACGGTGACCGGTGTTGCCATCTTCATAGCTGTGGCCGGATGACCAGGCTGCTTCTTCAGAGTTAATGGAGTAGCTCGCTCCGCTCATGTCAGCGTGCCATTTAACCTCGTCAAATACGAAAAACTCTGGCTCGGGGCCGAAGAAAGCGGTGTCACCGATGCCGGTAGACTTAAGGTACTCTTCTGCGCGCTTGGCAACCGAGCGTGGGTCGCGCTCGTAGCCTTGCATGGTCATAGGCTCAACGATGTCGCAACGTACGATCAGTGTAGAGTCGTCGGTAAATGGGTCTATAACCGAGGCGCTGTCGTCTGGCATCAGAATCATGTCGGATTCGTTAATACCCTTCCAGCCGGCTATAGATGAGCCGTCGAACATTTTTCCACTTTCAAAAAAATCGTCACCGACTTCGCTGGTGGGGATGGTCACGTGCTGCTCTTTGCCGTGTGTGTCGGTGAAGCGCATGTCTATCCAGCGCACTTCATTGTCTTCTATCAGTTTCAGGGTGTTCTCTGACATTGTGATTCCTCCATGGGATTTAAAATTCTGGTCGGTGTCGCCGCCCGCGGTGTCGCCGTCCGGTATGCATGCAAAATGCAAAAGCTGTGCCAAAAGTGAGCTAAAGCTAACTTACTGATTAACTTGGAGTTTTATTTACGTTTGCTTGAATGGTTTCTTTTTCGCACCGTTATGGTGCAAGATCGCACCAAGATAGTGCGACGTGTCATGGCGGCGAAAAAATGCCAGCCGGTATATACACAAAAGTCGCGCCTAAGCCCGTATAATACTCGCCCTTTCAGGCAGACTCCTTATCGCTCCTATGAAATTCGTTGTCAAGTACTTCTCAGAAATCGCTATAAAAAGTAAGCCCGTGCGGCGCCGGTTTGTAGCCCAGTTAGCGGAAAATTTGCGTTCAGTATTACGTGATATTGACCCCGATGTTGTGGTGCATAAATATTTTGACAAGTTGCAAATCGAAACCATGCAAACCGATGAGGGCACGCTGGAAAGCCTGGTAGAGGCAATGCGTAATATCGCGGGCATCACTTACATTTTGGAAGTGCAGGAGCATCCGCTGTGCGAGGTGAATGAGGTTGTGACGCACGTGCTGCCGGTCTATGCACAGCGTCTGGCCGGGAAAACATTTGCCGTGCGCTGTAAAAGGACGGGAAAGCACAGTTTTCGCTCCATTGATGTGGAGCGACAAGTGGGAGGGCAATTACTCGCCCAGACCGAGGCGTCGGGGGTAAAGCTGAAAAATCCGGAGGTTACTGTAGGGCTGGAAATCACTGAGAAGAGCTTATTCGTCATCCAGCGTCGACATTCGGGGCTTGGCGGTTTCCCCATAGGTAGTGTCGACTCGGTGCTGTCGTTGATATCAGGAGGTTTTGATTCTCCTGTGGCCAGCTATATGACAATGAAGCGCGGTATGCGCACGCATTTTCTGTTCTTTAATCTCGGTGGTCGCGACCACGAGCTGGGGGTGAAAGAGGTCGCCCTGTATTTGTGGCACAAGTACGGCTCAAATCAGCGAGTTTTGTTTATCAGCGTGCCTTTTGAGGAGGTTATTGCCGAGTTATTGACCCGTGTTGAGGACAGCCAGATGGGCGTGATTCTCAAGCGTATGATGCTGCGGGTAGCAGATCGTCTTGCCGAATCGCTGGGTGTAGACGCGCTGGTGACGGGGGAGTGTGTGGCCCAGGTTAGCAGCCAGACTGTGCGCAATCTTTCCGTAATTGACCAGGTTATAGATCGGGTGGTGTTCAGACCGCTCATTACGGCTGACAAGGGCGATATTGTCGATATGGCCAACGCTATTGGCACCGGAGAATTCGCAGCTAACATGCCGGAGTACTGTGGTGTCATTTCGGTAAACCCCACTACCAGGGCGAAATTGCATAGAGTGGAGGCGCAGGAGCAGAAGTTTGATATGTCTATCCTCGATCGGGCGATAGAAAATACCCTTCACACCCGTATCGATAAGTTGGCCGATGAAGACTTGGTGCGTACCGACGTGGAAGTGCTTACTGTGCCTCTGGCCCAGAGTGTCATCGTCGATATTCGCCACCCGGACGAAGAGGAGCGTGCGCCTCTAAAGCTGAACAATTCGGTGCTTAAAATCCCTTTTTACGAGTTACATACCCGATCGAGCGAGTTGGCGGCAGATAAGACCTATATGCTGTATTGCGGTAAAGGTGTAATGAGCAAGCTGCATGCCAGTCATCTGCTGGATTCCGGCGATCTGGATGTCAAAGTGTATGCACCCTGAATAGCAGTAGTAATTCGCTATTTTCCCCAGCCATTGTAGGGTACAATCCGCGCCCTTTTTTATGCGACTTCCTATTTCCTGAGGTAACACCGTGATCGAGAAGCTTCGAAATATTGCCATTATTGCCCACGTTGACCATGGCAAAACCACCCTGGTCGACTGTCTTTTGGGCCAGTCGGGCACCCTCGACAGGCGTTCAGAGGGCTCCGAACGCATCATGGACTCCAACGACCAGGAGCGCGAGCGCGGCATTACCATTCTGGCCAAAAATACCGCTATTACCTGGAATGACTATCGTATCAATATCGTCGACACTCCGGGTCACGCCGATTTCGGTGGTGAGGTTGAGCGTGTACTCAGCATGGTCGATTCGGTATTGCTCATTGTAGATGCGGTGGATGGCCCCATGCCTCAAACCCGTTTCGTGACATCCAAGGCATTTGAGCAGGGCCTGAACCCTATTGTTGTGGTTAACAAAATAGACCGCCCGGGTGCGCGTCCCGACTGGGTTGTCGATCAGGTGTTTGACCTGTTTGACCGCCTGGGAGCAACAGAAGAGCAGTTAGACTTTCCCATCATCTACACCTCTGCCATCGAGGGTATTTCTGGTGAGGAGCACGAGGAAATGGGCTCAGACATGACCGCCCTGTTTGAAGCGATCGTAAGCAAAGTGCCGGCCCCCCAGGTTAACTCTGAGGGACCCTACCAGATGCAGATCAGTGCGCTGGACTACAGTAGTTATGTGGGTGTTATCGGTGTTGGCCGGATTTCTCGCGGCAAGTTAAAACCCAATGCCCAGATTGTTATCGTAGATAGTGAAGGGGCCACCCGTAAGGGCAAGGTGCTGCAAGTAATGGGCTACCACGGGCTGGAGCGGGTGGATGTCGACGAGGCAGAGGCTGGCGATATCGTATGTATCACCGGTATCGACGGACTGAATATTTCGGACACCCTGTGTGACCCGGCTGAGGTTGAGGCACTGCCTGCGCTGACCATTGACGAGCCTACCGTGAGTATGACTTTTCAGGTGAATGATTCTCCCTTTGCGGGTCTGGAAGGCAAGTATGTGACATCTCGCAATATCCGTGAGCGCCTTGAACGGGAGCTTATCCACAACGTGGCTCTGCGTGTTGAGCCCGGTGATAGCTCGGACAAATTCAAAGTGTCTGGTCGCGGCGAATTGCACTTGTCCGTATTAATTGAGTCCATGCGCCGAGAAGGTTTCGAGCTGGGTGTTTCTCGCCCCGAAGTCATCCAAAAAGAAGTCGATGGTGTTATGCAGGAGCCCTATGAGCAGTTGGTCGTTGACTGTGAAGAGCCTCATCAGGGTGCCGTGATGGAAGAGTTGGGCCTGCGTCGTGCAGAAATGCACAATATGGTGCCGGATGGAAAAGGTCGGGTGCGTCTCGAGTTCATTATTCCGGCACGAGGCTTAATTGGTTTTCGCTCACACTTTTTAACTATGACGTCAGGCAGCGGTATTCTCACGCATATCTTCGATCACTACGGTCCAGTGAAAAATACTGAAATGGCCGGCCGTGCCAACGGCGTATTGGTCAGTATGGCTAAAGGCAAAACTCTCGCCTACTCGCTGTTTACCTTGCAGGACAGGGGTAGGTTGATGATCGACCCCAATGTGGATGTCTACGAAGGTCAGATTATCGGCATTCACAGTCGCAACAACGACTTGGCTGTTAACCCCACTAAAGCCAAGCAGCTCACCAACGTGCGAGCTTCAGGCACTGATGAAAACCTGGTGATGACGCCCCGTGTGCGTCAAACTCTGGAACAGGCTCTCGAATTTATTCAGGACGACGAGCTGGTAGAAGTGACGCCTGAAAGCATTCGAGTACGCAAGAAGTTGTTACAGGAGCACGAACGTCGTCGTGCAGGCCGCGTTTAAGCTATTGTTTGTTGAGTGAAGGCGTTACTGCAGCGGGTTGTTCGCGCTCAGGTTGATGTCGAGGGCGAGTGCGTCGGGAGCATCGAGCAGGGTTTGCTGGTTTTTCTTGGGCTGGACTTGGATGACGACCCGGCTACCGCTGACAGGATGCTCGATAAGCTGTTGGCTTACCGGGTGTTCTCCGACGAGTCCGATAGAATGAACAATAGCGTTGCCGATATTGGTGGTGGCGTTTTGCTTATCTCTCAGTTCACTCTTTCTGCGGATACTCGTAAGGGTTTACGCCCCGGCTTTTCTACTGCTATGCCGCCAGCACAGGCCAGTGCACTCTATGACTATGTTCTGCAGCGTTTGAAGAAGTTGCACCCAAAGGTAGCGGCTGGCGTATTCGGTGCCGACATGCAGGTGAGCCTCACCAATGACGGCCCGGTGACCTTCCTGCTGGAGGTTTAATCAGCGCGCAGGGTTTTTACTCCCTGCGCAGTGCCCAGCAGTAGTAAATCGGCCGGCTTAATCGCAAATAAGCCGTTAGTAACAACACCGGTAATACCGTTGATCTTTTGTTCGCTTGCCAGTGGCTGTGTTATGGAATAGTTGTAACAGTCGAGAATGATATTTCCGTTGTCAGTAATCACACCCTCCCGGTAGACTGGATCGGCACCAATTTTGACCAGCTCTCTGGCGACGTAGCTTCTGGCCATGGGGATCACTTCCACCGGTAGGGGGAAGTTGCCCAGTGTGTGTACCAGCTTGCTTTCATCGGCAATGCAAATAAACTCTCTGGCCACAGCGGTGACAATTTTTTCGCGGGTGAGAGCTGCGCCCCCTCCCTTGATGAGTTGCAGTGCGCGATTACTTTCATCGGCGCCGTCGATGTAAAAATCCACCACGTCGACAGTATTGAGATCATAGACCGGAATTCCGTGATTTTTCAGGCGCTGCGCAGACTCTTCAGAACTGGCCACGGTGGCATCGATTTGCCCCTTTATGGTGGCGAGGCAGTCGATAAAGCAATTTGCGGTTGAGCCTGTACCGATACCTATGACCGAGTCTGTTTCCAGTTTAGGTTTAATGTAGTCAAGGGCCGCCTGGGCCACCGCTTGTTTTAGCTCATCCTGGGTCATGCTAATCTGTCTCCAAACTTATCAAACTTTAAGATTATCACTATATGCCACAGTCTTACATTAAACGCATACTGGACGCACGTGTTTACGACGTTGCGCGGGAAACGCCGATTGATGAGGCGGCTCTTTTGTCCGGCCGATTTGGCAATCGAGTCTGGTTGAAGCGCGAGGATTTGCAACCTGTCTTTTCATTCAAGTTGCGGGGGGCCTATAACAAAATGGTTCAGCTCAGTGATGAGCAGCGAGCCCGTGGTGTGGTGGCGGCATCTGCTGGAAACCACGCTCAGGGCCTGGCCATGGCCGCCGCCAAAATGAATGTTAAGGCGACCATTGTTATGCCGCGAACCACGCCTCAGATAAAAGTAGATGCGGTACGTAATCGGGGCGCTAGGGTGGTTTTGCACGGCGATTCTTTCGAGGAGGCGGACGCCAGGGCGCGTCAGTTGGTGGCAGATAAAAATCTGGTTTACGTGCACCCCTTTGACGATCCAGATGTGATTGCGGGTCAGGGTACCATTGGGATGGAAATTGTGCGCCAGCATCAGGGGCAGTTAGATGCGTTGTTTGTGCCGGTGGGCGGGGGTGGGCTAATTGCCGGAGTCGCCGCCTATGTGAAATATGTTTGGCCCAAGACGCGCATTATTGGTGTTGAGCCAGAGGACGCGGCCTGCCTTAAGCTGGCGCTAGAGCGTGGCCGTCGCGACAGTCTATCAGAAGTAGGTCTATTCGCTGAGGGAGTAGCAGTTGCCCAGATTGGCAAGGAACCTTTTCGCATCATCCGCGACACGGTGGATGAAGTGATTACCGCCTCTACCGACGAGATGTGTTCTGCTATCAAGGATATTTTCGAAGACACCCGCAGTATAGCTGAGCCCGCAGGAGCGTTGGCCCTGGCTGGCATGAAAAAATACATAGAGAGGACCGGTGTGCGCAACCAGCAACTGCTGGCTATCGTCAGTGGCGCAAACACTAATTTTGATCGCCTGCGGTATATTTCCGAGAGAACAGAAATCGGCGAGAAGCGTGAAGCAGTCATTAGTGTGACTGTGCCCGAACGTCCCGGCAGTTTTCGGGCCTTTTGTAGCGCTATGGGCAGACGTAATATAACTGAGTTTAATTACCGCTATGCTGACCCAGGCTCGGCGCAGGTTTTTGTGGGCCTTTCAGTGGTTCCTGGTGGCGACGATTTGAGTGGGTTATTGCTCAGTCTGTCCAAAGAAGGCTATGAGGCCGAAGATATGACTAACAATGAAATGGCCAAACTACACATTAGGCATATGGTGGGAGGCCATGCTCCGCTAGCGGCAGACAATGAGCGTGTCTATCGCTTCGAGTTTCCAGAGCGCCCAGGCGCCCTGCTGAAGTTTCTGTCGGGTTTGGGCAAGCGCTGGAATATCTCTATGTTCCACTACCGTAACCATGGCGCGGCCTACGGAAGAATTCTTGTTGGTTTACAGGTCGCCAGTGGTGAGCTGAGCGCGCTTGAGAGTACATTGCAGCAAATCAATTATCGTTACTGGGATGAAACTGACAATCGCGCTTACCAATTGTACCTGGGGAAACGGCATTGAAATTTCCAGAGGCCGCTAAACTAAAGGCCTGAAAGCTTTTATTTTTATTTCTGTTGGTATAAACTGCTCCGATATTGTGAAAAAATACCAAAAATTCACAATTTACATGAATTCTATGGAATTCACCGGGAAGAGCTCCAAAGAGAGTTATAGCCCAGACAGGATTAGTGAGAGAAGTATTGTGAAGCGTAAACCGGATTTATTATTAATTATAATGGCTGTGTTTGGTTTGGGGGTAGTGGCGACTTTAGCTATACCCATGACCTCAAACGAAAGCGTTGCCGCACCCGCATCCGAGCTGCAGGCAGGCGTCATCGTCGAGTAGCAGTAAACCGCGCTTGAGTAATGTCTTCCTCGGTTTTGTATCATCCTTTGCGATGATAGATCTTAGCGTCGGTAACGATTAATTCCAGAGGTATGTCCCAGGGGTCTGTTGGTATTTTATCGACCTGCTGAAATTGGTGTGCAAGCCCTATGAGTGTTGGTCCCTCAATGTCTGCGAAGGCTCTGTCGTAGTAACCGCCCCCCATGCCCAGTCGTCCGCCATGTTTGTCCCATCCCAGTAAAGGCAAAAATACAATATCCAGTTTTGATGCGGAGTATGTCTGTGCGCCAGGCATCGGCTCAGGAATGCCGAACGTATTGGCCTGTAGTGGTTCATCTGCTTGCCACTTCGCAAATACCATACTTTTGTTTGTACCGATCACCGGAAGATAAGTGTGCTTTCCCTCGTTGTGCGCCAGCTGCGCAATGCTTTGGGTGCCAATCTCTCCATCGGCAGCGTGATACAGGGCGATATGTTTTGCTTGCTCCCATTGTGGTAGCGAAACAGTCAGTTGTGTGACGTTGTGCGCGGCGCGGGATTGCGCAGCGGGAAGAAGTGTACGTCTGCGTTGACGCAATGTGGTGCGCAATTGCTCTTTGGTGGGGTGGTTCATGGGTGAAAGATGGATTCCCGGTCTACCGCTGACAAAGTGGCCCTTGAACCCGATGGTTCAAGGCGGATGTCACTGCACTGTATAAGGCTTCCCGGCAAAACCGGACTTGCACACCAACAGCAACGAGGAACATCCTGGTTTAACATTATCGGCTCGAGGACAATCTGTCTGGCGCATAAACCAGGTATCCGTGGAAATTATAGCCCAGCTTTACGAGGGTGTCTCAGATAACGAGCAAATTAGATGTTTAACTGATTTCCAGTTGCTTAAGATGATAAAGCGCATCGTCTATCTTGCTACCCAGTTGGCGGAAACCAGTTTCGGTAGCAGCGGTGGAGTTGGTGGTTTCGGCGCAGGGGCTGTCGCCGTGTTCGGAAGCCTGTAGTAATTCGTGGCTGATGTTGAGTGCCGCCATCACGGCAATGCGCTCCAGCCCGATAACTTTTCCAGAATCTCGAATTGCGCGCATCTGTTTGTCCAGATAACTGGCCGATACGACGAGCTCGGACTGACGTTCTTCCGGGCAGGCTACCTGATAATCCTTATCCAAAATTTTGACTGTTACGGTGTTGGGCTGACTCACGACTGTTGCTCCAGTGCCTGCAGACGATTTATCATGGCTTCGACTTTTGTTCTGGCCAGGTCGTTGCTGGCAATTAGGCGTAGGCGCTCATTATGCCAGCCTTGGCTGTCGAGTTTTAGGGTTTGATTTTCTCGGTTCAGGTTAGTGCACAGCGAAATAAGCTCATCGATTTTTTTCTCAAGTGCTTTGAGTTGATTCTCTGCCATAAGAGTATACTTGGGTCGGCTTATATTGCGCTCTACTATAGTGTTCGACGCAACTTAGGTCAACGGAACAAATTTCATAAATATCAATAGCCTGCTAGTCTTTTTGAATTAATCGGAAGAAGTGTGGGGTTCAGGCATTTGTATTGGGGCTGACATCGGGATCTGCCCTGTACTGCAGTGAGGAACAAGACGATGAGTGACCTTCGACTCGATAAGACCGAAGTTTTTGATTTTGATGAGTTTGCCAACCATCTGCTGGAGCAGGGGCTACAGTCATCGCCCTCTGAGATCCACGGCTGTCTTACTGGTTTGTTGGCCAGTGGTGCGCCGGTAGAGGCTGAATTTGCATTGGTTGCTTTGTCCGATGTACTGGATTTGAACGTTCATGGAGAGCTGGCCAGTCAGGCAATGGAGTTGTACACAGTCACGTCTGCAGCGCTGCTCAATGAAGAATTTGATTTTCATCCGCTTCTTCCTGATGATGAAACAGACATAACTGAACGCACTGGCGCTTTGGCGGGTTGGTGTAGTGGTTTTCTCGGCGGCATGGCCCAGGGTGCTGCAACAGGGTCGGAATCTGCCGCTAAACTCTCAAAGGACAGTCGCGATATTTTAAAGGATATTGAGGCGTTCACTCAGGCTGGAGAGGATGGTGAGGAGGCTGATGAAGAGGAGTCTGAAGAGGCCTACTTCGAAATTGCAGAGTACCTACGTTTTGCCGTGCTCAATATCCACATGGATAATCAAGCGGTATAGATCAGCTTATGCATATATCTAAAGCGGAGTTTACCCGTAGACGCAAAAATCTTATGGCTCGCATGGAGCCAAACAGTATTGTCATTGTGCCCTCGGCAAGGGAGGCACAGCGCAGCCGGGACACTGAGTATCCATTTCGGCAGGATAGTGACTTTCATTATTTATGTGGTTTTGACGAACCGGAAGCAGTGTTGGTGCTGGTTCCCGGGCGCAAGCATGGTCAGTTTTTGATGTTTTGTCGCGACAAAGACTCCACTATGGAGCTTTGGCACGGATCTCGTGCTGGTCTGGAAGGTGTGTGTGAAAAATATGGGGCGGACGATTCTTTTCCCATCAGCGATATCGACGATATTCTTCCTGGCCTGCTGGAGGGTCGGGAGCGTGTTTACTACTCAATGGGAAGAAGCACTGATTTTGACCAACAAATTATGTCCTGGATTAACCGCATTCGCAGTCAGCTTAGCAGTGGAGCGATTCCCCCGGGTGAGTTCACCGATCTCGACCATGTGTTACACGATCTCCGCCTGATAAAAAGTGCCGCAGAGCTGCGCTTGATGCGTCGCGCTGGTGAGATTACTGCTGCTGCCCATATTCGCGCCATGAAAAAATGTGAGCCAGGGTTGTATGAGTATCAGTTGGAGGCAGAGCTGCAGCACGAATTTACCTATGCCGGCGCCAGATACCCGGCTTACTCCAGTATTGTGGGGAGTGGAAAAAATGCCTGTACCATGCACTATCTGGCCAACTCGGATCGTATGAAGGATGGCGAGCTTGTGCTTATCGATGCGGGCTGTGAATATGAATACTATGCCTCCGACGTAACCAGAACGTTTCCGGTGAACGGTCGCTTCACTCGTCATCAACGCGCTATTTACGAATTGGTATTGAAGGCACAGTTGGCTGCTATCGGTGAGATTGCTCCGGGCAAACACTGGAACCAGGCGCACGAGGCTACAGTTGACGTGATAACGCGGGGCCTGGTGGAGTTGGGTTTGTTGAAGGGAAGAGTATCCAGTTTGATAAAAAAGGAAGCTTATCGCGAATTTTATATGCACAGGGCCGGGCACTGGCTTGGCCTGGATGTGCATGACGTGGGGGATTATCGTGTGGGCGACGAATGGCGCGTATTGGAGGCGGGAATGGCAATGACAGTGGAGCCCGGTATCTATATTTCTGCCGATAATAAAAGTGTAGATAAGGGCTGGCGTGGTATTGGTGTGAGAATTGAAGACGATGTTCTGGTGACCGCGCAGGGATGTGAAGTGATAACGTCCAAGGCCCCAAAAACAGTGGATGAAATAGAACGTTTGATGGCGGTCTCGCAATAGTGGCCGCTTATAGGGATATTGTTATTGCCGGCGGGGGCATGGTTGGCGTAAGTCTGGCACTGCAATTGGGTGAGTTGTTATCGGAGAAAGTGAGCATCACTCTTATAGAAGGCTTTCCTTTTCCCGAATCCTTGTCGGGTGCAGCGCCTTCATATCACCCTTCTTTCGATGCGCGCTCAACGGCCCTGAGTTATAGCTCAAGGCTCATCTATGAAAAAATCGGTGTCTGGTCTGATCTGGAGCAGTGGTTGTGCCCTATTGAGCGTATCCATGTGTCTAATCGAGGTCGCTTTGGCAGTACGCTGATGCGCTCGGATGACTACGACTGGCCCGCTCTGGGTTACGTAGTGGAAAATGCGTGGCTTGGCAGTGCCCTGATACAGGCGCTTTACAGACAGGGTCGTGTTGAAGTTGTTAGTCCGGCAAAAGTATTAAAGGCGAAACCGGGCGAGAGCGGTGTTCGTCTATCGATGGAGGGTTTTTCTGAGCCAGAGTTGGACGCAACGCTATTGCTGGTTGCAGATGGCGCCAATTCGGGTTTACGCAAGGAGCTGGGTGTGGCGGTGGAGGAAAAATCTTATCGCCAGCACGCACTCATCGCCAATATCGCGTCTGCTGAAAAACACGATAACTGTGCTTTTGAGCGCTTTACCGACCAGGGGCCGATTGCGCTTCTACCGTTGCTTCCCGCGCCGGGAGGCGAGGCTAGGAGCGCGTTGGTGTGGACACTTGCGCCGCAGCGTGCGAATGAGCTCCTGACCTGTCCGGAGCAGGAATTTTTACAGGCGTTACAGGAGCGTTTTGGCTACCGCCTTGGGCGTTTGCGGCAGGTAGGCGAGCGACATGCCTACCCACTTTCTCTTGTGCAATCTACTGAGCAGGCAAGGAAGGGCGTGGTGGTAATGGGTAATGCTGCTCACGCGCTACACCCGGTTGCGGGGCAGGGTTACAACTTGGCATTACGTGATGTCGCTGCACTGGGGCACGAGCTGGCCGCGGCTGAGGAGCAGGGAGTTTCACTTGGAGATCTATCTGTGTTGCAGCGCTATTGCGACAAACAGCGCGCCGATCAGGATAGAACGGTGGGCGCCAGTGATATATTACCTTCGTTATTTATGCACCCCGATCCCGTTTTGGGTCTGGCTCGGGATATTGGTTTGTCTGGTTTGGATATTCTTCCTGCGCTGAAGCGGGAATTGGTGCGTTACGCTGCCGGCGTGGGTGAAATGGAGGTTGTTCCTCATGAATAATGTGCGCCAATTTGATGTAGTTATTGTCGGGTCAGGTATCGCAGGCAGCGCCCTGGCAAGCGCCCTGAGTGGCAGTGGTTTGTCTATTGCGCTGATTGAGGCGCAGCCGCTAAATAAAGCCCCGTTGCCCTGTGCGGTCGACATCAATCATTTCGATGCGCGGGTCAGCGCACTTACGCCCCGTTCACAGCTATTTTTGCAAAAAATTGACGCCTGGCAGGGCATCGTGTCAAACCGACTGTGCCCCTATTCTCACATGACAGTTTGGGACGCGGAAGGCACTGGCGTCATTGACTTTGATTGTGCAGAAGTAGGTGCTCCTGTTCTTGGGCATATCGTGGAAAATCGGGTGATTGTCGCTTCCTTGTTGCAGCGTGTGCAAAGCGCAACCGATATCACGCTGTTAAACCCGGTAAAACTTGAGTCCTGTGACATTCTGGCTTCCGGAGGTGCCTCGTTGGTGCTGGATAGCGGCGAGACAATTCACAGCGATTTGTTGGTTGCTGCTGACGGCGCGATGTCCCGCATTCGTACTCTTTTCGGTTTTGAGACCCGCGAGTGGGACTATGGCCACAGCGCCATTGTCGCTACCGTTGAGTTGGAACAGAGCCATCAAAATACGGCGTGGCAGCGATTCTTACCCACTGGGCCGCTGGCCTTTTTGCCATTGTCCGGAGAGGGCGGTCGACATTATTGTTCAATAGTCTGGTCAGTAAGTGATAGCTTGCTGGAAGGTCTACTCGCGCTGGAGCCGGAAGATTTTTGCGCTGAGCTGGAGCGGGCGTTCGAGCATAGGCTGGGAAAAGTGCTCGCTTGTTCTGCCAGGTTTGGCTTCCCACTGCGCCAGCGCCATGCGGTGGACTATGTTCGGCCCGGGGTGGCTTTGGTGGCAGACGCTGCCCATACGATCCATCCGTTGGCGGGGCAGGGCATTAATCTCGGGCTGGCAGATGTAGCGGTGTTGGCACAAGAGGTTTTGTCCGGTTATGAGCGCGGGGCATCACCGGGGCAGTTGCAACTACTCAAGCGTTATCAGCGCAAGCGAAAGAGCGAGAATTTGACCATGATGGCGGCCATGGATGGTTTTAAGGCACTGTTCGAGCAATCCGCCCTGCCAGTCCGGCTTTTGCGTAATGCCGGTATGCGCACTGTGGGCCAACTCGGCCCGTTGAAGGCGAGACTAATGCATCGGGCTATGGGCTTATAACTGCATGGCGGTTAGAATAGCTGCCACGGTGTTTAATATGCAGTTCTAGAGGACGCACAATGAGTAATGTTCCAAGCGAATTGAAAGTAGCCAGTAGTCACGAATGGGCCCGTCTGGAAGAGGATGGCACAGTGACGGTAGGTATTACCGATCACGCACAGGAGGCGCTGGGCGATGTGGTTTTTGTGGAACTGCCTGAAACGGGCGACACAATCGCCGCTGGCGTTGAGGCGGGCGTTGTTGAGTCAGTTAAAGCTGCATCTGATATTTATGCACCTGTAGGCGGTGAGGTTATCGCCGTCAACGAACAGCTTGAAGACGAACCCGAGACGGTAAATTCTGATCCCTATAACGATGGCTGGTTCTACAAATTACAGCCCTCCGATATTACCGAACTGGACGCGCTGCTATCGCCAGATGACTACCAGGCCAAGTGCGCCGAAGAGGAATAGTCTCTAGAGTTAAAGGCTGAGTATGTCCCACCAGCCCACCACCGACCTATATTTGCGTAAAGGCGCCGACAGGCGGCTGCGCGGTGGACATCTGTGGGTGTATTCCAACGAAGTGGATACCAAGAAATCTCCGCTGGGACAGTTTTCATCAGGAGACATGGTCTGCGTGCGTGCGGTAGACGGCACTGTGCTCGGCTCTGCTTATATGGAACCCCAATCCTTGATTTGTGCGCGCGTTTACGCGTTGCGTGAGCGTATTTCCCTTGATGATAAATACATCCAATTTTTACTTGGTAGGGCTTTGGCTTGCCGCGACTCTGTTTTTGAAAAACCCTATTATCGGCTCGCTTATGGCGACAGCGACTATCTTCCGGGTTTGATTGTGGATCGTTTTGGTGACTACGTGGTTGTGCAGCTGAACAATGCGGGCATAGAGCGTTTCGAAGGCATGATCTTTACAGCACTGATTCAGTTACTGGCGCCCAAGGGAATACTGCTGCGTGCAGACAGTCGTGGCCGTCGAGAGCTGGGTCTTCCCGACAGGAAAGAAGTGGTGCACGGCGATGTTCCACAGGAACTGGAATTTGAAGAGAATGGCGTGCGCTTCAACGCACCTGTGTGGGATGGGCAAAAAACCGGGTGGTTCTACGATCATCGAATGTCCCGCGCGAGATTGGCGGCCTATGTTGATGGTAAGTCGGTGTTGGATGTTTACAGCTATATCGGCGGTTGGGGTATTCAGGCCGCCGCATTTGGTGCCTCATCAGTTTGTGCACTCGACAGCTCTGCATCGGCATTGGATGGTGTATTGGCCAATGCCAGCCTGAACGGCATGGCAGATATAGTGACCACGCGACAAGGCTCCGCGCCTGAAACGATGGCGGCCATGCAAGCCGAGGGTGAGAAATTTGACGTGGTTATTCTGGATCCACCTGCCTTCGTGCAGAGGCGCAAGGATTTGAAAAAAGGGTTTGCCGCCTACCGGCGCATTAACGAGTTGGGGCTGCGCTTGCTAAACCCGGCCGGCGTGCTGGTGTCAGCTTCCTGCTCCATGCATTTAAGTCGCGCCGATTTGGTGCTTGCGATGCAGGGTGCGGCAATTCGCGCGGGTGCGCAGCTTCAGGTTATTGAGCAGGGTGCACAGGGGCCAGATCACCCCATTCATCCCGCGATACCTGAAACTGAGTATTTGAAGGCGGTTTTTGCGCGCAAAATTTAAAGAGCTGTATTCAGGGTTTTGTATCAGGGCTTCCGAGAGCGCCCCGGGGTGGAATAAGCCTATTCAAGACACGACATAAACCCATCCCTGGGGTCTCGGCACCGGCCATCCATGGCCGCTGACGGTCTTGAATAGGCTTATTCCACCCCGTGGCTTAGACCGAGGAAGCAACACTTACCGCAGTGACATCACCGGCTATCCGAGGAAACAACACTCATCGCAAAGACATCACCGGCCAGCCAGCCTCGACCGCTTGCGCTCGCAGCCTGTCATCCGGGTCGACGGCCACTGGATGGTCTACTAGTTCCAGCAACGCCAGGTCGTGGTGAGAGTCGCTGTAAAAATAAGCCCCGTCCATGTTTTCATCGTTTTCAACCAGCCAGGCCTTCAGGCGTGTAACTTTTCCCTCCCGGTAGGTGGGTACTCCTGTTGGTTCACCGGTGTATAGACCATCAACAATTTCGGCTTCACAGCCCAGAAGGGTCTCTATGCCCAGGGCTTGGGCTATGGGTCGGGTGATAAAGACGTTGGTCGCAGTGATGATAAGGAGTGTATGGCCCTGTGCTTTGTGGTCAGCGATTAATGCCGTGGCCTTGGGAAGCATGATGGGTTGGATAACTGTGCGCATAAAATCTTTGTGCCAGGCGTCGAGTACGGTGCGTAGTTGCCCTTTCAGCGGACCTAGAGCAAAGCGAAGATACGCGTCGATATCGAGTGAACCAGTTTTATAGTCTTCATAGAATTGGTTGTTGGTCTCGGCAAAACCGGAAGTATCAACCAGCTTTTTGTCAAAAAGGTATTGCCCCCAAAGGTTGTCGCTGTCACCACCTATCAGGGTGTTGTCCAAGTCAAAAATGGCCAGGGTCATACGGTAAGTCTCGGTAGATTTTGTTCGATCGCTACTATACGGCGAGAAATTACCGGTTGGAAAGTAATATGACTGCTATTTAAAAGTGTGGAACAATAGCCGGTTCATAATAAATGGCGCCTTAAAGTGATCGATTCAGACGGCTTTCGGCCGAATGTGGGAATAGTCGTGGCCAACAACCACGGTCAGGTACTGTGGGCGCGTCGCGTTGGTGGTCGTGATGCGTGGCAGTTTCCGCAAGGTGGCATGAACAAAGGGGAGTCCCCCGAGCAGGCTTTGTTTCGTGAACTGGAAGAAGAAGTAGGCCTCACCGCAGACGATGTAGAAATTCTTGGTCGCACCCGAGGGTGGTTGCGTTACCGCCTTCCCAAGCAATTTATCCGAGCAGGGCAAAAGCCCCTGTGTATTGGGCAGAAACAGAAGTGGTTCTTGCTGCGGATTCTGTCTGACGATGATGCGGTACGTCTCAATCTCAACAAAAAACCCGAATTTGATCACTGGCAATGGGTGAGCTATTGGTATCCGCTTAACGAAGTTGTCTCGTTTAAGCGAGAAGTCTATCGCAGGGCCATGAAGGAGTTGGCAGTGCCGTTGGGTCGCTATATCGAGCAGGCGGAGGCAGTCGCGCCATGATGCTGGAGACGCTGCGCAACATCGTGCAGGAGGTCAACTCCGCGGAGGGCTTGAACGACGCCCTGGGCATTATTGTTGAGCGCGTTCGGGATGCGATGGAGACCGAAGTCTGTAGTGTCTACATGCGCGATCCCAGTACAAACCGGCTTGTGTTTCGCGCCACGCGTGGGCTGAACGATAGCCTGGTTGGGGAGGTCAGCCTGGCTGAGGGCGAAGGCCTGGTGGGCCTGGTGGCGGAGCGCGAAGAGCCGGTCAATCTGGAAAATGCAGAATCCCATAGCCACTTTCACAAGCTACAGGGCATTGGCGAAGAAAAGTACAACGCGTTTCTTGGTGTGCCCATTATTCACCAGCGTGATGTTCTTGGGGTTTTGATCATACAGCAGGCTAAGCATAGGCGTTTTGACGAGAGTGAAGAGGCGTTTCTGGTAACGCTTTCGGCCCAGTTGGCCGGTGTAATTGTTCATGCTCAGGTTACCGGCACATTGCAGGAAGATGCTTTTCTCGGCGCAGCTCTCCCAACTAAAATCAAGGGTATTGCAGGCGCACCGGGGATTGCGATTGGTACTGTTGTGGTGGTCTCGCCAGGAGCCGACCTGTTTTCTGTACCTCAGCGAATTGTTAATAATCGACGGGCGGAGCTGCGTGCCTTCAAAGAGGCACTGGCGCTGGTGCGCCTGGATGTCCGCTCTGTAGCTGATAATTTAAGCGACCAATTAAGCAGTGAAGATCACGCTCTGTTTGATGTTTATCTGAGTATTCTCGACGATTCAACCATTGGGGCAGAGGTTGCCAGCCTGATTAAGGCGGGCAATTGGGCTCAGGGTGCATTGAGCAAGGTGATGATTGAGCACATTCGTCACTTTGAACGTATGGAGCACAGTTACCTTCGTGAAAGGGCTGTCGATGTTAAGGATCTGGGTACGCGAGTACTTACATACCTTCAATCCGAAGATCGTGAGCAGCGCGTCTATCCCGACAGAACCATACTGGTTGGAGAGGAGTTGACCGCGACCTCTCTGGGGGAAATTCCCACAGAAAAGCTGGCGGGGATTATCTCCGTACGCGGCTCTGGCAATTCTCATGTGGCTATTTTAGCGCGAGCGATGGACGTACCCACTGTCATGGGGGCTGTCGACCTGCCCTTTACTAAACTGCAGGATCGCGAGCTCATCATTGATGGTTTTTATGGTGTGGTCGAGCTGAATCCTACTGCCGAGATCAAGTTGCGTTACCAGGCATTGCTGGAGCAGGAGCAAGCCCTTTCCCGGGAGCTCGAAAGCCTGCGAAACCTGCCTTGCGAGACATTGGATGGCCAGCGTTTGCCTCTGTATGTCAATACGGGCCTGATGGCAGATGTAACGCGTTCATTGGAGCAGGGCGCCGAGGGCGTGGGTCTGTATCGCACAGAGGTGCCCTTCTTGTTGCAAGAGCGGTTCCCCAGTGAAGAGGAGCAACGCCAGTTCTATCGCGAACAGCTGGAGGCGTTTTCACCCAGACCGGTGACGATGCGTACCCTGGATATTGGCGGTGACAAGTCATTGCCTTATTTTCCCATTGAGGAAGAAAATCCTTTTCTGGGCTGGCGTGGTATTCGGGTAACCCTGGATCACCCGGAGATTTTTCTCGCTCAGGTCAGGGCCATGATGAAGGCCAACGAAGGTCTGGGCAACCTGCGCATTATGTTGCCCATGATCAGTAACGTTGACGAGGTCGATGAGGCGCTTGAGTTGATTCATCGTAGTCACAGAGAGCTATTGCAGGAAGGTTATGTAGGGGACTTACCGCCAGTTGGCGTTATGGTAGAAGTTCCCGCTGCGGTCTATCAGGCCGGAGTTCTCGCCAGGCGTGTGGATTTCCTCTCCATTGGTAGCAACGACCTCACCCAGTACCTGCTGGCTGTCGATCGCAATAATGCCCGGGTAGCAGATCTATATCACGCTTTTCACCCTGCAATACTGCAGGCGCTGAAGTCGGTGGCTGACGCGGCGATAGCCGAGGGTACACCGGTTACTATTTGTGGTGAGCTTGCGGGAGATCCTTTGGCGGCAGTGGTCCTATTGGGAATGGGCTTTGATGGCCTTTCAATGAACGCCACCAGCCTGCCTAAGGTGAAGCAGGCGGTTCGTAGTATTGAGATGTGTGATGCGGTTAAGGTTTTGCACGAAGTGCTTACTATGGACAATGCCGCACAGGTGCGCAGGCGCTTGGAAGAGTCCCTGTCTGAGCGGGGTCTGGATCAATTTATCCATAGCCCGGTGGCAGATTCCTAGTCAGTTTAGTCTCATGGGTTGCCTTGAGGCTTGGGAGTCGAGAGTTCGAAATTTTCTTCGCTAGTGTTACGAAGTCCCCCATTTTTGTTGAAGCTCAATTCCCGCCAGCTGACATCGCCGCAGTCTGCAATCCACATTGTGGTGCTGGAGCGCGTGCCGTACTCGCCGGCTAGTATAAATTGTGCTGACAAGAGTTGCTCCATTTGGGTCTCCATGCCCTGTAAGTTGAGTGCTTCACGGCTCGCCTGCTCCCTGTTGTGTACGGCTGATAACAGATCGTCATGATTTAGGGGGCGTTTGTTGAGAATCCCGGACAACTGCTTTTTGCCCAGTTCGACTTTGGGCCAGGGAGTATCGAGGCTTGCGTTGCTCAGTCCGTATATTCCGGGCTGGAGTTTCAGTGGAGGTGGCGGCATTTCTCCTGCTGCGTATGGGCGATTGCTGTAGTACCACAAATTGTTGGCATCGCCCAAAAGCAAATTGAAACCGGCGTATTCCTGGCCGCGTGTGGCAACGTTGTGCAGATAAGTCTGCGGGCTAGCGTCGCCAATAAGGAAGTCCAATGGTAGCTCTCCTCGAGAGCGCGGGGCAGCGACACTGGCGCAGGGGTCACGATAATTGGTAATGGCGGCAAAGTGCCCCGCTCGTGTCATGCCCATCCAGGTGCCTCCAGCCCTCAAGTCGCGTCCGGCTAGAACCTCAGGGTGTTCTGGCCAAAAGTTGGAGCTGCCGGTTTCACGGGCGTGGAATTCATCACGATTTGCTGCCAATACCAATGGGTAACCGGGGCAGGTGCGATGGGCAAAAATAAGTAAGCACATACAGTTGCTCTCTAAATGCGGGGAAACAATTGTGAATCCTCTGCGCCTGAATGATAATACCAGCCGCCGCTCCCCATCGCGCGGTTCGGCTTAAAGTCACTATAAAAAATGAGTATCTATGCTGCCATATCCTGAAATTGACCCTGTTGCCATTGCGCTGGGGCCGGTAAAAATTCATTGGTATGGATTGACCTATCTCGCAGGGCTGGCTTTTGCCTGGTGGTTGGCTGTGCGTCGAACAGCGCGCCCCAATTGCGCGTTGCAGCGCGCTCAGGTCGACGATCTCATATTCTATGCAGCACTGGGTGTCGTGCTGGGTGGCAGGCTGGGGTATACGGTGTTTTATGGTTGGGAAAAAGTGATGGAAGACCCTGCCTGGTTACTTCGTGTTTGGCAGGGTGGCATGTCGTTTCACGGTGGCCTGTTGGGGGTGATGGTGGCTATGTACCTGTTTTCCCGTTCACGAAAAATTGCGTTGGGTGATGTATTGGATTTTGTTGCACCCCTTGCCCCGGTTGGGCTGGCATTGGGCAGACTGGGTAATTTTATTGGTCAGGAGTTGTGGGGCCGTCCCTCTGATGCACCATGGGCGATGATTTTCCCCAACGACCCACTGCAGTTGGCGCGGCACCCTTCCCAGCTGTATCAATTTGCCTTAGAGGGCATGTTACTGTTTGCAATAGTTCTTTGGTTTTCGTCTAAGCCACGACCCAGATGGGCGGTGGCCGGGCTATTTTGTCTGGGCTATGGTTGCCTCAGATTTACGGCAGAATTTTTCCGCGAGCCCGATCAGCACCTGGGCTTCCAGGCCCTGGGATGGGTTACGCGTGGGCAGGTTCTGTCACTGCCTATGATAGCGATCGGTCTGGTGGTTTTAATATTGGCATATCGAAGAGTGGAAAAGGGTCAGGCTGGAGGAGCTACACAGTGAGGCAGTATCTCGATTTACTACAGGACATTCTCGACAATGGGGCCAGTAAGGGTGATAGAACCGGCACGGGAACCTTGTCGGTCTTTGGGCGCCAATACCGCCATAATCTAGCCGATGGATTCCCTCTTCTCACCACCAAAAAATTGCATTTCAAAAGTATCGTTAACGAGCTGATATGGTTTTTAAGCGGCGACACAAATACCCGCTGGCTGAATGAGAACGGCGTTAAGATATGGGATGAATGGGCTACTGAAGAGGGCGATCTTGGGCCCGTCTATGGGGCACAGTGGACGGCTTGGCCAACCAAAGACGGTAGTACTGTAAATCAAATAGATTACGTGGTGGATTGCCTGCGCAATAACCCCAATAGCCGCAGGATACTGTTTCATGCCTGGAACGTTGAATACTTACCCGATGAGAGCAAAAGCCCCCAGCAGAATGTTGCAGAGGGTCGAATGGCGTTGCCTCCCTGCCATCTTTTGTACCAATTTTATGTTGCAGACGGAAAGCTTTCTGCGCAGCTGATGATTCGCTCCAGTGATTCTTTTCTGGGTTTGCCCTACAACACGGCCAGCCTGGCATTGTTGACGATGATGCTGGCCCAGCAATGTGATCTCGGTCTGGGGGAGATTATTGTCTGCACCGGGGATTCGCATATCTATAGCAATCATCTCGAACAGGTTGATTTACAGCTTAGTCGCGAGCCTCTAGCGCTACCGCAGTTGAATATACGTCGCAAGCCCGAGAGCATTTACGGCTACCGTTTCGAAGATTTTGAATTGCTTGATTACAATGCGCATGCGCACATCGCTGCGCCAGTTGCGGTGTGATTCTAATGCGATGCTGTTCCCGTCAAATAAGGTCTATTCCAGCCAAATGAAACTATCAGTAATCGTCGCCGTGGCGGAAAACGGTGTAGTGGGCAGAAACAATGCGCTGCCTTGGTATATCCCCGCGGATCTACAGTATTTCAAGCGAACGACTCTCGGTAAGCCCATTGTTATGGGGCGCAAAACTTTTGAGTCGATAGGTCGGCCGCTGCCGGGGCGGACCAATATTGTCATTTCCTCAAACCCTTCGTATACAGCGGAGGGCGTGAGTGTTGTTTCTTCGTTGCCAGATGCATTGGAGCTGGCAGAGCAGGTCGCATTGATCGATGGTACAGACGAGTTGATGGTAATTGGCGGGGCAACTATCTATGAGGCTGCGATGCCGTTGGCTGATCGATTATATGTCACTGAGATACATGCCGGGGTTGAGGGGGATGCTTATTTGTCTCCTGTCGACTGGGGCAATTGGGAGGAGTGCGCTCGAGAGCGACACGTGGCTATTGAGCCCAATATCTACGACTTCAGCTTTGTGGTTTATGAGCGCGCTTTAGGCTCACGTTGAGGTTTTTGGTGTTACCCTGCGGTATCAATAAATATAAAACGTAACCATTCTTCCCGCTGTACCTGTTTGGGTACATTGATAGCAGACAGAAGATTGATAAAAGTTAATTATTGGGTTTAAATTCTCAGCCTCGGTTTACCGACCCAAAAATATTTACTATAAATAAGTAAGACCGAGTCAAATTTATTTAGATCTGAATCACTTTGTTGGATATAGGAAACGCAATTCCCATGACTATGCATCGATTGAAAACCGTATTGATCGCAACGCTGGTATCTGCAGGCGCCCTTACAGGTACTGTGGCTGCTGTACAAGCAAATACACTGGACTCTATTCTCGAAGTTGGAGAATCCAAAAACCGGGCCGCGAAGAAATCGCAGGTCAAAATCGACCGTTTGGCCGATGAAACCCGAGACCTACTGGGCGACTATAAAACAGTCGTGAAGCAGGTTGACGGTCTCAAGGTCTATAACGCCCGCTTGCAGCGCCAGATTGATAATCAGCAGAAGCGCGTTATAGAGATCGAGGGTTCGATTTCTCAGGTGACGGTTATCCAGCGGCAAATGACGCCGCTTGTGATTCGTATGATTGACGGTCTTGAGCAGTTTGTTGGGCTCGACGTGCCGTTTAATAAAGAAGAGAGAGTTCAGCGCATTGGATTCCTGCGGGCAAACCTCGATCGCGCCGATGTGAGCGTGGCAGAGAAGTTTCGCGGCGTCCTGGAGGCCTACAACATTGAACTGCAGTATGGCCGAGGCATGGATACCTACCGTGGAAACATCGATTTGGGAGGGAGCCAGCGTGAAGTTGACTTTCTGCGCATAGGTCGTGTCGCTTTGGTTTACCAGACTATTGATGGTGATATTTCTGGTGTTTGGGACAAGAGTGCTCGTGCATGGGTAGATCTGCCCGCAGGTGCTTATGACAATGCTATTCGCAAAGGTATTCGTATCGCGAAGAAGCAAGCCACTATTGAATTGTTGAATATGCCAGTTCCAGCGCCGGAGGCGATCTAATGAGCTTTAAAATTGTAAAAGCCGCTGCTCTTGTCATGTGCAGCACGTTAACGTTTTCTGCTGGCTCTGCCTTTGCGCAGGAAGCCCAGTCTCTGGATCAGCTGCTCGACTTCGTTAAGAAAGGGCAGGTTGCCGAGTCAAAGCAAAACCGCTCACGCGAAGCAAAGTTTAACAAAGAGAAATCTAATCAGGCTCGAGCGCTTAAGGATGCAGAGGCGGAACGTGCACGCCAGGAGCGCCTCAGTGCCCAGCTGGAAAAAACATTTGAAGAGAATGACTTGCTGATTGCGGAGAAACAAAAGCAACTGCAAGAGAGGCTCGGTACCCTGACAGAACTGTTTGGACACCTGACTTCTGCCTCGGGCGATTTGGCTTCGAACGTTGAGGTTTCGCTTGCATCTGCCCAGTACCCCGGGCGCGAGGTATTCCTGCAAGAGTTCATTTCCAAGATGACTAACTCCGACTCTCTGCCCAGTATCGAAGAAATTGAGCGGGTATGGTTCGAGCTACTGCGAGAAATTCGTGAGACCGGTGTAGTTGCGAAGTTCTCCGCTGAGGTTGCGTCACCGGCCGGTGAGCGAGCCGAGCGTGAAGTTATACGTGTAGGCGCATTCAACATGGTCGACACGAACGGTAACTACCTCAGCTACAATAATGGCAGCTTAAGCGAGCTACCACGACAGCCGAGCGGTCCTTATACTGGCTGGGCTGCAGACTTGGCTTCAGCTACCAGCGGCGTACAGAGTTTTGGTATTGACCCAACTGGCCCGACCGGCGGCTCCTTCCTTTCGGCTATTATTGATACGCCCACTCTTGAAGAGCGGTGGCATCAGGGTGGCTATGTAGGTTATGCGATCACTGCGGTCGGTATCTTTGCCTTTATATTGGCTATCTATCGAATGCTTGTACTGAGTCTCGTTAGCAGCAAGGTTAGTTCTCAATTGAAGAGTGAGAAAGCCAACGACAATAACCCACTGGGTCGTGTCCTGAAGATTCACGAGGACAACCCCTCAATGGATACCGAGACGCTCGAACTCAAGCTGTCTGAAGGTGTATTGAAGGAAACTCCCAAGCTGGAGAGTGGCTTAACCCTTTTGAAGATCATTGCCGCGGTAGCGCCGCTAATGGGTCTACTGGGTA
>JADGEN010000004.1:0-32913 GCA_016744355.1 Halieaceae bacterium | reverse complement strand
GGTACGGTGACTGGTATGATTATCACCTTCCACGCCATCACCATCTTTGGTGCAGGTGATCCCAAGGCAATGGCCGGTGGTATTTCCGGCGCATTGATTACTACGGTACTTGGTCTTTTGGTTGCGATCCCGACAGTACTTCTGCACACCGTGGTTAACGGCCGTGCCCAACGGGTCATTCACATACTCGACGAGCAGACAACGGGTATGATTGCAGAGCATACCGAAGCCAACCTGAGGTCTTGATATGGGCGACATGACCGAAGTTCTGCTAGGCTTCATGACCAAGGGCGGTGACGTCCTGTGGCTGATCGCCGCCCTCTTGTTCGTGATGTGGGTTCTGATCTTCGAGCGGGTGTGGTATCTCAAATTCGGTTGGAAAGCTGATGTTGCAGGGGTGATTGCCAAGTGGGAGGGCCGCTCCGAGCGGAAATCCTGGGAGGCACACCAGATCCGCACGATGCTGATATCCAAGTCGCGTATGGAAATTAACCGCTTTTTGCCTGAAATCAAGACGATGGTAGCTTTGTGTCCGCTACTGGGTCTCTTGGGTACGGTGACCGGGATGATTGAAGTATTCAACATTATGGCGGTAACGGGCGGTGGCGATGCGAAGTCTATGGCCGGCGGTGTCCAGATGGCCACGATTCCGACTATGGCCGGCATGGTGGCCGCCCTCTCTGGCGTTTTTGCCAATACTTATGTCACTCAGATTGCCCAGCGGGAAAGTTTATTCCTGCAGGATAACCTGACCACAGACCACTGATAGAGCCAGTTTAATGCGCAAGAAAAACCGAGAATCAGATGCCGATGAGGCGCAGATCGATCTGACGCCCATGCTGGACGTGGTGTTTATCATGCTGATCTTCTTTATCGTGGTTGCTTCCTTTCTTAAGGAGGCCGGTATTGAGGTCAATCGACCTGACGCTAACAACAGTCCTCCCAACCCGGATGCTACCAGTATCGCTGTGACGATAACGGGCGACGATCAGATATGGATGGAAAACCGCCGCATTGATATTCGCGCAGCGAGAGCAAACATTGCGCGTTTACTAGCGTCAGATCCCGAACAGTCCTTTAGCGTAAAAACAGAACCCGGTGCCAGCGCGGGAGTCCTTGTCGAGGTTGCCGATGCCGCCCGTGAAGCAGGTGTAAAACAGGTGAATTGGGCAGCGGAGGAGAAAAAGTGAGTAGGCGTGGGCGCAGTATGACGGCACAAAGTGGATCGGGCGGCGGCGGTAGCGATGGTGAAATCGACCTGACTCCCATGCTGGACGTGGTATTCATCATGCTGATCTTCTTTATTGTGACCTCATCCTTTGTAAAGGAACCTGGCGCCGATATTACCAAGGCCGACGCCTTAACCACCGAGTCCTGTGTGCGCGGCACGATCATTTTTGCGATCACCGGGTCGGGTGAGATCTATTACGATAAGAAACAGTTACCCATTGGACGCGCATATCGTCTGGCCGAAGCGGCCAAGAAAGAGGCGCCGAAAGCGAATGTCGTGATTCAGGCGGATGTCGATGCACCGACGTCAGTGCTGAGCGAATTGACGGGTGTCCTTAAGCCCCTGATGGACGCCCCGTTGTGCGTGTCCACGAATGAAGCGGGGTAAGCACAAAGGTGAATAGTTCAGTGAGAATGATTTTTGCAATACTACTGTCCATCCCCGTTGTGGTTGGACTGTTTATGATCATGCACAGTTTGATTGCAGTGGATTTCGTCAACCCGGAAGTCTCGAACACCAAGGTTGCCGAACTGGTTCAGCCGGATGAAGAAATCAAGTTGGACACAACGACCAAGAAACCTGAAAAGGTCGAAGAGCCAGAAGAACCACCTCCCGAGCTGGAAATGGCCCAGATAAGTCTCGATATGGATATGGATATCGCGAACCTGGCCCCGTCAGCCAATATTAATATCGAGATTTCATCAAGCGGTATGTCAAGTGGAGACGGTGAGTATCTGCCTATTGTTAAAGTGGCTCCCATTTATCCCAGGCGTGCACAAACTCGGGGAATTTCAGGCTATTGTATCGTTTCATATACTGTTACCAAGTCAGGATCGATTCGTGATCCACAGGCGGTGGACTGCGAGCCAGCTGGTGTGTTTGAGCGTGCATCTGTAAAAGCCGCAACGAAGTTCAAGTACAAGCCCCGAGTTGTTGACGGTGAGCCTATTGAAGTAGCGGGTGTACAAAACAAGTTCACCTACGAGCTGGAAAACTAGACGGTTAATGCGTTATGACATTGTTTAAGTCCCAAACATGGATTCGTGCGTCATTGCTGGCCGTGCCGGTGGTGGCAGTGCAGTTGGCTGTATCGCAAGCACAGACGGATATTGGCATGAGTCCTTTTTCCTCGGCGTTTGCTCAGGAAGAAAAAGCGAAAAAGAAGCAGGAAACAAGACGTACCCCTGCGTTGCGCAATAAGGTTTATGAAAAACTTGCCGAAGCTCAAGTTGCTGCTGAAGCAAAAGACTGGAAGACCGCGCGTGGTGTCCTCGATGATATGATTGGCGCAGGCGGTAAGAAAGCACTTAATAGCTATGAGCTTGCCAATGTTTACAATTTGTATGCGTTTATTTATTACTCCGCAGAAGATTATCGCAATGCTTTGAAGTCCTATGAGCAAGTGATCGCCCAGCCTGATATTCCACTGGCAATGGAAATCAATACCAAATACACCGTTGCTCAGCTGTACTTTGTTCTGGAAGACTGGAATAAGGGCATCAGCGCTCTGAAAGAGTGGTTTAAATCAACAGAGAATCCGCCGGCAAATGCCTATGTAATGCTTGCCCAGGGTTACTACCAGATAAAAGATTACAAGCAAGCACTGGCCAATGTTTTAATCGCTATAGATATGTACAAGGCGAAGGATAAGGTCCCTAAGGAGCAGTGGTATAACCTTGCTCGCTTCCTATACTTCGACAGCAATGATGTTAATAGCGCAGTAGATGTTCTTGAGGAACTTCTTAAGTATTACCCTAAAAAGCAATACTGGGTGCAGCTGTCTCATATGTATGGCGAGCAGAAGAAAGAGAGTAAGCAGCTTGCTACTATGGACACTGCATATGTTCAGGGGATGCTCGATAAGGGCACTGAACAGATCACTATGGCTTACCTCTACCTGAATGGTGAGGTACCCTATAGAGCCGCTGTCGTGATGGATAAGGGCATTAAGGATGAGTCCATAGAGCCAAAGTCCAAAAACTACGAGCTGTTGGGTAATGCCTGGCGTCAGTCGCAGGAGATCAAAAAAGCGATTCCTGCGATGGAGTTGGCAGCAGCCAAATCAGATTCAGGCGAGCTGTACACAAGACTGGGTAATGTCTACCTGGACGGCGATCAGTTTAAAAAGGCGATTACTGCTATTAACAAAGGCTTGTCCCGCGGCGGTGTAAAGCGTCCGGATACGGCCAGGTTGGTTCTTGGCATGGCCTATTTTAATGACAAACAATACAAAAATGCCCGTAAAGCATTTGATGCTGCGAAAAAGGACGAACGTTCTGAAAAATATGCTGCCCAGTGGCTGAAGTATTTGAATACTGAACTGGATCGACAGCAAAAACTGAAAGACGATATTTAGCTAAGCAAAAGTCGTTTAGCCTGAAACAAAAAAGGAGCACATTAAGTGCTCCTTTTTTTGTCCTTGAGACAAGACATTCCCTTTTTATAAAGGTACTACGTCATCTGCCTGGGGACCTTTTTGGCCGTCTGAAACGGTGAACTCAACTTTCTGTCCGTCAGACAAAGTTTTAAAGCCATCGCCTTTGATTGCGCTGAAGTGTACAAACACGTCAGGGCCGCCTTCGCGCTCGATGAATCCAAATCCCTTACTTTCGTTAAACCATTTTACTGTGCCGGTGATAGTAGACATATATTTTATACCTGTATTGCGAGTGGCTCCCTCAGGGGGCCACGTTAGTCATTATTATTTATGGTTTACGTACCGAGGAACTTAGTGAACTTCGACCGCGTGCATAAAACTTTGCTGAAAATTCAGCACCTGAGAGCTTATCACTCATTGGCTACATTAAACGAATAAAATGGGAATATGCACACTTTTTATTTTCTTTATTCATCTAATGCTCGTTTTTTCCGTTCTATACACTTGAATGTGGAGTTTGTTAGCTTACGGGTATGATTTTCATGATGTTGGTTGACCCTGGTTGACCCATTACGGCACCTTTTGTCAGCAATATCGAATCTCCCGGGGTTAGAAAGCCCCCATCTCTTAGAAACTCTATTGCGTTGGGCTCTACACTGTCCGGGTCAAAAACACTGGCATCAAAAAACAGCGGAATAACTCCACGGCACATAGATAACCTCTGCAGAGTTTCACTGTGTTGGCTGAGGGCAAATATGGGCAGGCCTGAGCTTAAGCGGGACATTAACAGTGGTGTGGTGCCAGATTCGGTCAGGCATGCGATACCACGCACATTTGCGTAGTGGTTTGCCGCGTATATCGCTGACATGGCAATGGCCTCCTGGGCATCAGAAAACTGTTTTTCCATGCGGTACCGCGAGTTGCGGGAAACCGGGTGACGCTCAGCACCCATTGCTGTTTCTGACATGGTGGAAACAACTTCAACAGGATATTTACCAACTGCTGTCTCGGCAGACAGCATCACCGCATCGGTACCGTCTAACACCGCATTGGCCACGTCAAAAACTTCCGCCCGGGTTGGCATTGAGTTACTGATCATGGACTCCATCATCTGTGTCGCGGTAATGACAACTCTATCCATTTTACGGGCGCGAGTAATTAAGTCTTTCTGGATACCTATTAACTGGGCGTCGCCAACCTCTACGCCTAGATCTCCTCTGGCAACCATGACGCCAAACGAAGCAGAAAGTATGCTGTTGAGTGTATCTTCATCGGCGACCACTTCAGCGCGTTCAATTTTGGCTATGATCGCGGGTTCCAGCTGATGCTGCTTCAAAAGCTGCTGGGTTTGAAAAATGTCTTCGGCGTTCGAAACAAACGAGACGGCGACAAAATCGGGTTGAACTTGGGCAAGACTGTCGATGTCGGCAATGTCTTTTGTCGTCAGCGCCGGTGCAGCAAGTCCGCCGCCCATTCGATTGATACCCTTACGTGAGCTGAGAATGCCACCGATAATAACCGTGCAGTTCACAGAAGTTGTCTCGACGTCATCAACGCGTAATCGAATTCTTCCGTCATCAAGTAAAAGAGTGTCACCGCGAAATACAGAGGAACAAAGCGCTTCATAGTTTAAACCGACGGCGTTCTTGTCACCTGCATCATCTGCAAGATTTAAGTCCAGTCGAAAGCGGTCGCCAGGATCCAGTTCCACAAAACCGTTTGAGAAGTTGCTGATACGTATTTTTGGGCCCTGCAAATCGGCAAGAATACCAACGTATCTTCCAGCGATAGCGGCTTGTTTTCGGATCCTGGCAGCAACTTTTGCGTGGTTTTGAGCAGTCCCGTGACTGAAATTGAGGCGGAACACATCTACGCCAGCGCGAATAAGTCGCGCAAGATTATCTGCAGATTCACTGGCTGGCCCGACGGTGGCGACTATTTTGGTTCTGCGGTTTACTTTTGGTATCACGTTAGGTTCCAGTTTAAGTTGGGAGAGCGAGGAAAATTACGAGCTAAGAAATGCGTATGCAAGGTCGGGGAAATCGGTAAACAATCCGTCAACACCGGCATCATTGACGAAAACATCCATTAGTTCATCGAAATCAGCGATACCATCAGGCAGTTCATCTCGCCTGAATGTATAGGGATGTACTTGCAACCCACGCGCATGAGCATCTTCTACCAGAGTATTGATTATAGGTTGCCCTGAGGAATCTTTACCACCGTAGATTTGATTGATCCAGGGCCCAATGCCATTGGCATACTCCGCTACAGTATCCAGGCCTTTTGCACTCCTCAGGTGATTGTAATCTACATCGCCGTCTTCACCCCAGCTGTTGTCGGCTATCAATTGTATAAGCGGGAGCTCTGTTTTGAGTGTACTGTGCAAATATTGTAGGGTTTTATCGTGGAAACACTGTAAGAACACCTGGTCTTGTCGCTTTGAATAACCAGTTTGATTGAGGATGCCCATGACCGTCTCAGCTATTTTATAGCCCTGGCGTAGATGCCAATCAGGTGCTTTGAGCTCTACATACAATCCGGTGCGCTTATTACGGCTGCGGTCCAGGCCGGAGATAAAGTCGATTTCCTCAAGTAGTGTGGGGATGCTGCAAGTACCTGGCACCAGCGGGAACCTGTTTGGATACACTACAACTTCAACCCCGTCCTCATTGTGCTTACTGCGTTCATGTAAGCGTAACTGGCGAATTTCGTCCAGGGTAAAATCGAGGGCGTAAAACCGGCCGTCTTCTCGTGCGCGGCCCGGGAAGCAAAGGCGCACATCGGTTGTTGTCTCAAGGTAGATGTCATGCAGCACGATGGCTACGCCGTCTTTGGTCAGAACAACATCCTGTTCGAGGAAGTCTGCACCCATTGCGTGTGCCAGTGCTTTTGCCGCGAGGCTGTGTTCCGGTAAGTATCCGCTTGCGCCGCGATGGGCAATAATAATGGGCGTAGTGTGTCGCATCATATATTGATTATACATTTTATGACTGGACAAGAAAAAAGGGTGAGGAATACGTCCTCACCCTTTCTTGTGTTGTTCGACTTACAGGAAACGCTATGGAAGCGCTGCAATCCAGCTTTTGTCTTCAAACCACTTCTTGCGCAATTTAGACAACACGCCCATTTTTTCGTACGAATCCAGATAGTTTTCGACCAGATTGAGGAACTGAGGGTCGTCTTTGCTAATAGCTATACCAATAGGCTCAACGGTTATAGGGCGGCTAAGTGTTCTTAAGCCTGCGTCCGGGTATCGCATCACTGCTAACATGCAGGCGGGCATATCAGCGACCATGCCGTCTGCTTCTCCGGAGATGACCATGGCAACGCCTTTGTCGTAGTCTTCGACTTCAATGAGAGTGGACTCTGGTGTGATTGATGTAATAAAGGATGAGCTAGTGGAATTCTCCAGCGCAACCAGCTTCAGGTCTTTACGGTTAAAGTGGCTGCTATCTTGAGCGCTTGCTAGCACGGAGTCTTTGGTGAGCAGAGACTTTCCTGACATCATATAAGGGCCGACAAACGAGGCTAGCTCGGTGCGAGCCGGTGTGATGCCCATTCCGGAAATGATCATATCAATTTTGTCATCTTGGAGGGCGTCTTCCAGTTCACCGAAAGGCATTACTTTAATCTCAAGTTTCACTTTCATAGCAGTTGCCAGAGCTCGAGCCAGATCTACATCGAAGCCCATGAGTTGGCCGTCTCTGTTCACGGCATTCATCGGGGGTTGGTTGCCCGACATGCCTACATTCAGAACTTTAAAATCGACAACTCGCTGTAGCGTATCACCGGCTACACTGAGGGGCGAAAATATGGTCGCAAGGACCAGTGTACCGAGGAATATCACCCGGGTTATAAGATTGGACATTTACTTGTTCTCCTGTAAGGTTTTTATTTCGTGCTTGCATCGAAAGGGTGTCGTCACTTTGCGTTCCAGAGTATAAGGACAGCAACCAAGTGTAAGCTTGAAAGCTAAATTAGCCAAAGCATTTATCGTCTGTGTAGGAGTTACAAAGAGCCGTGATTAATGCAACGTATAAATGGAGCCTGGATGATTTGCGCATTTGATCGAATTGTAATCGCGGTACCCAACCTTACCGAAGCTGTAGTAGATTACGGCGTTCTTTTGGGTGCTACTTTTTGGCCTGTGCCCGCCGACGGGTCAGGTACGACCCGTGCCTGGCTGGCATTGAAAAACGTGGTTATTGAATTGCGCGAGTTGCAGGTAGCAAAGCCGGCCATTGCCGGAATTGTATTTGTAGATGAGTCCGCCCCTGTAGAAGACCATGAAGTTAGTAATACGAGACAGCTGTCACTGCAACTATGCAATGGGCAGAGAACGGAAGACTTTCGTCAGGCACAGCCACACAAACAAAACCTGAGCATCGGCGTAGACCACCTGGTTTTGCGTACTTCAGATGCGCAGGCCTGCATACAATTATTCTCCGTAGGACTGGGGCTGCGATTAGCGTTGGATAAGAGCGCCCCAGACTGGGGAGGGCGCATGTTATTTTTCAGAGTGGGAAAGTTGACTCTAGAAGTTATTGAACCTGCAGAGGTTGAAACCGGGCCGGACCACTTTTGGGGAATTGCCTATCGTTGCGCTGATCTTACAGCAACGGCGGCGCAATTAAAGTCTCGGGAAGTAGTGTTGTCCGATGCCCGTCCTGGAAGAAAGCCCGGGACGAATGTAGCCACGCTTAAAAGTCATACGTTGGGCCTACCAACTTTGTTAATTGAGCCAATCCCTGAGTCTTAATGTTGGCTTATAGTTGAACCGATAGGGCTAGCGGTCCGACCTGTAGGATACAATGTGCTGTGTGCTGCGCTACAGCGGGCTATAACGGAAACAGGAGAATCAATTTGAATTTAATGCGTTTGAACCTGACGCTGGTAGCAGTTTTGGTACTGGGCGCCTGTGCTGCTCAATTCAGCGTACCACCAATTAGCCAGATCGCCACAGAAGAGCATTTCCCAGGCAAAATAGTTTGGCATGACCTCCTCACGGACACGCCAGTGAAGACTCGCACCTTCTACGGTGAGTTGTTTGGCTGGGAGTTTCGGCCGATTTCGAATGCAAGCATCAACTACACAATGATCTATCAGGGTGAGCGGATGATTGGCGGCATGGTTGACCAGAACCGACTACCCAACAAAAAAGATATTTCCCAGTGGGTGGTTGGCCTGTCTGTGTCTGATATAGAGCGTGCCACACAGCTTCTTAGCGAGGGAGGTGGTACGGTTTTCACGCCCCCAACATCACTGGGCGATCGCGGCACTATTGCAGTGGTAGCAGACCCCCAGGGCGCAATTCTTGCGTTGTTGCAGACTCGAGATGGTGATCCCGCCGATACGGGTGATAAGCCCGCGCAGGGGGAGTTTTTGTGGGATGAATTGTGGGCAGCTGATGTGAATAGTGCGGCTAAGTTTTATAGCCAGCTGGCACCGTATGCCGTAGAAGAAGAGAGCCTGGGCAGTGAGGAATCACCTGTTGATTACCGTATTATGCGAACCTTGGATAAGCCGCGCGTGGGCATTCGGACAAACCCGGTGGAAGGTTTAATGCCCATGTGGGTGAGTTATCTTCGTGTGTCTGATGCTGCTTCACTCGATAGTATTCTTGAGCGTGTCGAATCTTTGGGCGGAAGAATTTTAGTCCCTGCAACGCCACGCCCTCGAGGTGGTGTAGTAGCGGTAATCGCCGGGCCTTCGGGCGCTGGAATCGCTCTGCAAACCTGGGCTGAGAACGATACACTTGATAACGTTATGGAGAGCCGGCTATGAGTGCACTATTGAAATTACTCAAAGGACTGTTGCTGATTGGTGTTTTTTTGGTGTTGTCCGGGTGCGATGACCCTCAAGTATATGGCAGCGTCGGCGTCTCCAGTGGCTATAGCAACTATGGCGGCTATCATGGGGGGCGATATGGTTATGGCGGCTCTGGCGTGCGCACCAGTATCTCTGTGGGCGGAAGAATTCGCTAACTGGTGTTACGACAATTGAAAATTGTGCATCTTGCTCAGAGTTAAATTCTCTGGTGGCACATAGCCTTTGGGACAGGCATAAAGCTCGACCGCGCACGTATTGCCTGAGAAGCACAGTACGGTAAACCCATTCTGCTCTACCGGAGACATTGTTTCTTCAATGCTTATGTCCGCTGGAGCTTTCGCGGCCAGACCTCTTGCATTGGAGAGCCACCCTAGCATACCGATACCCACGGGGCCGCTTAGCACGGTGTGGATAGGGTTGGCAGTGAAATCCAGCTCTGCACTGTGATCGATGCGGCCGGCCCCCAGCAAGTGCAGGTCTCCAGAAATCACCATGGCTCGGCGTTTTTTCTGTGCAGATAATGTTTTCAACAAGCGTTGGTGCTGCAGCCACCAACCCCGTTGCCACATGAATTTGTTGCCCTGTTCGTCGCGCTCTATAGGTGCCAATAGTGTACCTGTGCTCTGCAGTACGTCGGGGTACCATTCGCGCCATTTACCAGCGCTCCAACCTACCGGGTGGGAGGGAAAGTGAACCAGGTGGCGGCTGTCTTCGCGTTGCGTATTTTCAGTCAGCCATGACTCGACGACCGGGGGCACCAGTCCACTACTGTCACCCTGAATACTGAGTTGGCCTCCGCAGTCGTATAGCAGGCCTGAAAACAGCTCGCCGTAGCGCACCTGACCGAAGTGGGTAGAAAGTTTTACGCCACGGGCTTCAATTTGTCCTGGAAAATGACTCTCCAAATTTTCTTCCACGATATATTCGGGGAAATACAAACGTTGTAGTGAATTTCTCAGCTCCTGATTGAACGAGCGCGGTGGAAATGTGACCAGCTCGGGTGTTGCGTCATCGTTTTCAAAATAGTCGTGATCATCGGTGATAAAAAACACCGGTGTGGAGCGGAAAGCGACACCGTAAATTTTTGCTATTTGTTCGTCGCCGACTGATGTCAGCACGTCCTCATTGGCCGTGCCTATTACTGCCTGGTTTTCAGTGAATGTGCCGGCCCAGGCTTTGAGAAAGAACTTTGCTGCCATTTTTCCAAGCACACCATCCCTGTTTGCTTCCCAGGAGCGGTAGTCCCAATAGATATGGTCACCGTTAGCGACAACCAGGTCGGGCTTTTTATCCAGCATTAGCTGGAACAGTTTTGCCCTATAGGCGGCGGGCTTGAAGCCGTCTCTGTTACCGGGGAAAACAGGCAGGTCAGGACCGCCAGCGCAGGTGTAGCTGATGACCTTGAGCTGTTCCGGCTGGTCGTCCGGGGCCGGAAATGTTTTCAAGGACCAATCGTCGCACAGCGCCAAGCCGGCTGTACTTTGTAGTTGTAGATTGTATTCCGTATTGGGGGAGAGCTGATCGACGCGGAACGACCAGAACCGGCCGTTCGAATCCTGTTGTTGCCCTTTGACTTTTCGCTCACCTACTAATAGTAAAGGGGGCGACTTTTGAGGCCGGCGGAATGACAATTTAATATTGAATGCACGGTGGGAAACCAGCGGTAAAATGTGCTGTAGGTCGCCGGCATTCCAGCCATCCGCACCCGGTGTATCAGAAGAACAGGCCGAAGTGAGGAGGGCCAGTGCCGAAGCACCCAGCCCAAGTTTGAGTACCGAACGTCTATGCATTCAAGCCGCTGCCCGAGAAGGGCATACAGCGCTACTTCTTCATCTGCATTTTGATCGTGCTTTCAGTCGCTTTGTTATAGGGAGGTAGCATACCACCCAGCTTTCCGACGTTCAGTTTGGTCTGGCGGTAGATAGATTTCGTGTGGCTGAAAGTTTTGAATCCTTCGTGGCCATGAATGGCTCCCATGCCGCTGGGACCTACGCCTCCAAAGGGCAGTTCTTCCTGCATGATATGCATTATCACATCATTAACACATACGCCTCCCGACGTTGTGCGCTCAAGAACGGCTTTTTCTTCCGCGGAGTCCTCACCAAAGTAGTACGCGGCGAGGGGGCGTGGTTTGGAGTTGACGTAAGTGATGGTTTCTTCAAAGTCCTTGTAGGTCCGAATGGGAAGGAGGGGGCCGAATAGTTCTTCCTCCATCACCTTCATATCGTCAGCGGGCTCTGGAATCAGTGTGGGCGGTATCTTTCGTGTTCCATTCTGAGCGCTGAAATCTTCATTGGCAGGGTTCAGCGGTATAGTTTTAACGCCGCGTTCCTCTGCCTCAGCCAGATAGCTGTTTAGACGATCGAAATGGCGCTCGTTAATTACAGAAGTGTACTCTTCGTTGTCCAGCAGTTTGGGGTACATTTCTGATACTGCTTTTTGCGCGGCGGCGATCACTTCATGAAGTTTCTCTTCCGGTACCAGCAGGTAGTCCGGGGCGAGACAAATTTGCCCAGCGTTAAGTGTTTTGCCCAGCATAATTCGGCCAATGCTTTTCTGGATATCGGCACTGCGCGAGATGATAACGGGTGACTTCCCGCCAAGCTCCAAGGTAACGGGTACTAAATTACGCGAGGCGGCTGCCATAATATGTCGTGCGATGGAGGTTGCGCCGGTGAATAACAGGTGGTCAAAGGGCAGGCTGGAAAAAGCTTGGCCAACTTCTGGGCCGCCATCGAAGATAGCGACTTCGTTCTCGCTCCAGGTGTCTGCGACCATCTCAGCCATTACTGCGGAAGTGGCGGGGGTGAACTCGGAGGGCTTGACCATGGCGCGGTTGCCTGCGGCAAGAACACCAGCAAGCGGGCCAAAGGCGAGGTAAATAGGAAAGTTCCAAGGGGCGATTACGCCAACCACACCCAGTGGTTGATATTCTATGCGGGAACGACCGCCCAGCAGGTTAATGGGGAACATGGTGGGGCGCTTTTCGGCTTTCATCCACTTGCGCAGGTGTTTTATCGCATGCTTCATGCCGGTAATTGACGCGGCCACATCGGTCAGCATGGTGACTTGGCGGGGGCGACAGCTGAAATCGATATTCATGGCCTCGACAAATTTGTCCTGATATTTGATCAGGCCGTCTATGCCACGTTCCAGCCTGTCGATGCGGGTTTCTGCGGAAACAGCACCCTCTTTCAGGTAGTCAGCGCGCTGTGCATCGAGCACGGCAATCATTTTTGCTTCGATGTCTTCCAGCTGTGGAATGCTTTGGGGTGCGTTCATGGCGTCTGTACTCCGAGTAATTAGCCCGTCAGTATAGCGCCGATGTGGTTAATTATTAACCTAAAACGCAGGTTAAATATGGCCAGCAAATGGTTATGCGCTGGTCCGGGCTCTAGCGGTTGCCAGAAACCTGGGGCTTACTGGAGCGCTGATTGCCGTTTTTGCTGGCGGGACGCTTGCGACGACCGGGGTGGTTGTGCCCGTCGCTGCCGCGGCCTCTTGATGTGTGATCACCACCTTGTTTTTTGTGGTGACGGCCTTTTCCAGCATTGGCGGCGCGTTTGGCCTTGTGGCTTTTTGTCAGAGTGCCGCTGGGCGGAACGTCGTGGTCGGGCTCAAAGCCGTCAATATACTCCCGGGTGAGGTGCCTTTGAATCAGTTGTTCTATGCCCTTGAGTTGCTTGATCTCATCGGCACTTACCAGAGAGTAGGCCTTCCCGGTAGATCCGGCCCGCCCTGTGCGGCCAATGCGGTGGACATAATCCTCGGCCACATTGGGCAGGTCGAAGTTCACCACCTGTGGCAATTGAACGATGTCCAGGCCTCGTGCTGCGATGTCTGTGGCAACCAGAACACGGATCTTACCCTGCTTGAAACCGGCTAAGGCTTTTGTGCGAGCGCCCTGGCTTTTGTTGCCGTGGATTGCGGCCGCATTGATACCTGCTTTTTCCAGAGTCTGGGCGAGGCGGTTGGCGCCGTGCTTGGTACGACTGAAAACCAGCACCTGCTGCCAGTCGTTATTCTTGACCAGCTCGCGCAGCAGTGCCGCCTTTCGGCTTTTATCGACAGGGTAGACCCACTGCTCAACGGTGTCGGCTGTGGCATTTGCCGTTGCAACCGCAACCTCTATGGGCTGGTGCAGTATACCTTTGGTCAGCGTCCTGATTTCGTCGGCAAAGGTTGCGGAGAACATCAGGTTCTGTCGCTTGGCGGGAAGTACGGCCAGTATTCTACGAATGTCGTGAATGAAGCCCATGTCCAGCATGCGGTCGGCTTCATCCAGCACCAAAATTTCCAAATCGTCAAAACGGATGGCATTTTGCTGATGTAAATCCAGCAAGCGACCCGGAGTAGCCACTAATATATCGACCCCACGGCGCAGTTTCTGCATTTGCGGGTTAATTTTGACGCCGCCAAACACCACCGCGGAGCTGATCGGCATATAGCGCCCGTAGGTCTCAACACTTTCCCCGATTTGTGCGGCGAGCTCCCGGGTGGGCGTGATAATAAGCACTCGGGCGCGATTGGATTTTGCTCGTGGCCCGTCTTTTAGAAGCTCCAAAATAGGGAGAACAAAGCCGGCGGTTTTACCTGTCCCTGTTTGCGCCGCTGCCATCACATCTTTTCCGGTCAGTACGGCGGGGATAGCTTCGAGTTGTACGGGGGATGGAGTTGTGTAGCCTTTTTCGCCGATAGCTCGCAGCAGTAGATCAGATAAGCCAAATTCATCAAATGTCATTGCTATACTCTATAGATTGAAGTGCAACGCATTTGAGTCGCCCTGCGGTGCGAGGGGGCGCGCATCTTACCTTAATGGGCAATTAATGGAAAATTTTGGAAAAATCGCCAAACAATGCAATGCGGACTTGGCATTTCTTGAATCAGCTGCTAAATAGTAATAATGAAAACGAACCAGACCACAGGCGATAGCCGTACTCCATCTCTGCCCTATGGCTATTCGCGGGAGTGTATTCACGACCGCGAGGGGCAAATTCATATTGTTGCCGAGTTTCACGCACACAGAATACAGCCGGCGCGTATAGCTTACCGTGTAGGTATTGATATCGCGTTTATCGAAGAGTTGATCGCCGGGGAGGCGGAAATAGGGCGTTTCGATCGGCTGGTCACTCATTACCGCAAGAAACGTTTTGCTAGCCGGATGAAAGATTCGAAGGCAAAAAAAGGCGGGGTTCAGTATGAACTGCAGCAGAAAATTTCCAGGGAATTTGAGCAGGAAGTAGACTTGTAGTGCTGGGCGGGGGCCTAGTCTGCGTTTTTTTGCTGCTCTACTAATTTGTCATACCAGGCTTGGCGTTTTTCGAGTAACTCAATCTTGTGCTGCAATGCGGGGGCATCATCGTCGTCGATTGTCTTAAGTTTTGAGCGCATTTTTTTGAGCTCCGCGTGAGTCTCTTCCTGTTTGATCTTCAGCTCCTCGATACTCGCCGCCTCTTCAGCTTTGTCAAAGATCATGTCCTCGGGTGCCTTGCTTGCTTCCATTGGCTTATCGGCGTCATACAGGACCGGCGTGGGGGGAATAACTTTCTCTTCGGGGTTCAAGGCGCGCTGGTTCATAAAAGAGGGCGATACAATCTCTACGCCATTGCCGTGCATTTGTTCCAGCACTTTTTTGCGCAGATTCGAACGGGAGCTCAGCAGGTGGTTCATCTCGGGAAGGAACCCGCAAACTCGATAGACCACCGCGTGATCGAGCAGCTCGTGCACCAGCACAAAAGGCTCTCGTAACCCAGCGTCTGCACCGGCCTTAAGCAGCAGTTCTTCAACGCGTAGATAAGTCACATCGTAGCCAATGGAAATCTCTGCGTGAATGATGGTGCCATCACGGTGCATCACTGTAACCGGGTTGTTAATTAACATCAGATTCGGCAAATTGGTTAGGTCTCGCCACTCGGTTTGAATCTGGGTGTGAAACAGCGAGCTTTTGGTGACCCGCCCAAATTGATCATTTACTCGTACATAGTCTCCCGGGCGAAACGGCTGGCTGGCCTGCAGCATAACGCCCGCAATCATATTGGTCACAAAGGTGGTTGCCGCCAGCGCGAGTATCGCAGTGAGTACAACGCCCAGCAAGCTGAGCACCTGCCCTCTGGTTTCGCCGCTCAAAGGTAGCAACACCACGATGGTCACGACCGCAAAGGATGCGAGCAGCCAATTGGACAGTTGATACAAAATCCCCGAAGTGCCTCTTTGGCTCCGTTTTGCTATCCAGTGCGCTAACCAACCCAGCAGCAGGGTTATTATTACTACGATGGCGGGGGGCCAATAAACGGAGAGTATGTTCTCTGCGAGTGACATGACTACATTGCTCCCTTACTTTTTCCCTTCGAAGATCGCTGGCTACATACTTTGCGAAATCCTGCGGCGGTAAATGGAATCATATGATCGTAGGCTGACTGGAAGTCAGATGAGAGGCATTTTCCTCCAGATAGAGTGTCAATGCGTCCGGTTTGGGCGAGTGTCAGGGTGAGGGCTCCGGACATATTGTGGTAACACCAGTAGATATCTTCTTCCTCAGCCTGGGGTAACGCTTGTTTTAAGGCTTCAATAAATTCGTTGACCAATTCATCGAACAGCTTGGACATCATGAGTCGCCCCCAATAGGGTGAGTTATTGATGTAGGCCAGAAGGGCGAGATAGTTTTTCCAGCCGGAATCCCCGGTCTCCTGTGCCATTTCAAGTGGTCGTAAAAATGCTTCAATAATTTGCTCCACAGAAGGCCCTTTTTTTCCCGCCTTTGATTGGCAGTCACGTAGGGCCTGATGGCGTGAGTCATTCAGCAAAGCGGCACGCCGTTCGAACACTGCGCTAAATAAATCCAGTTTTTTCCCAAAGTGATAATTCGCTAGCGCCACATCGACACCTGCGCCGGTGGCGATCTTGCGTAAGCTCACACCATCGTAGCCGTGCAAGGCGAACAATTCTTCTGCGGTATCCAGGATTCTGTCCCGCTTGGACTTTTTACGTGCGGCCATGCAGCTCACATGCCATTGCTATAAATGAAAGTTGACGATATCATATTTTATAATTCAACGCTTGTTGAAATAATAATAAGACTCTGCACTTCTGTGCAGAGTGACCCAAACCACCAACCTTCCAGGGGCATGAGCCATGACGCCAGAGATATTCAAATATACGATTACCTTCGGCTATGTCGCTTTAGTGTATTACCTGTCGTGGGTTGGCATGCGTCGTACCAAAGACGTAAAGGGCTTTGCCATTGGTAATAAAGATATGAGTCCCTATCTTGTAGGTATCACACTTGCGGCTTCAATTTCTTCCACGGCGACCTTCGTCATCAACCCCGGTTTTGTCTACACGCACGGCTTGTCGGCTTATATCCACTATGGTGTGGCCGGCTCGCTGGGGATTCTTACAGCGTTTCTGGTTTTGACAAAAGGTTTTCTACGTCTGGGTGAGAGCAACAATGCGCTGACCATTCCGCAGTGGATTTACTATCGGTATAACCATAGAGGTTTTAGCCTTTTCTTTGCCTTCATTAACCTTTTGTCCATCACATTCGTTGTTTTGATCTTGGTGGGTTGTAGTCTCCTGATGACAGGGCTTTTCCCAATTGAGCAAAAAGCTGGCCTGATTCTGGTTTTGCTGTTTGTGTTTTCCTATGTGCTTATGGGGGGCACCTACGCCCACGCGTACACTAATACGCTTCAAGGTGTGATGATGCTGCTCATTACGGTGGTCCTGTTTGTTCAGGGTTGGAAGTATTTTGGTGGCGACTTTTTCGGCTCTCTACAGCGTGTCGGGCAGGAGTACTCTTCAGCCTATAATGCGACAAGCGATCTCTATTATGATTTCTTTTCCGTTTTTGTCAGCGGGTTTATCGTTACTTTTGCACTGATGCTACAGCCACATATTCTTACCAAGGTACTGTACCTACGCAGCGAAAAAGACGTTGGAAAATTTATCGCCACCACGGCAATTGTAGGCTCCATTTTTACCCTGATGCTGATGATTGGTTTTTACGCACGTCTTGCGGGTTTGGAATTACCTGCCCAGGATGCGGTTGTGCGGGAGTATTTACTGTATGAATTCAGTAGTTCTGTGTGGGGGGAGTACGCCCTGGTGTTTATTTTCATAACCCTATTGGCGGCTGGTATGAGCACGTTGGACGGTATTTTGGTGTCTCTATCTGCAATGGTGGTTAATGACCTTGTTGAACCTTTGTTCGGATCAAAAATAAATGCGCTGAGTCTGTCTCGATGGGTTTTGGTGTTGGTTGGCGTTGTGGGTGTATGGCTGGCATGGGACCCACCGCCTCTTATAGGTTTGTTTGCGCAGAAGGGAGTGTATGGTTTGGCAGCGGCGTCGCTGGTGCCTGTGTTATTCGGGGTGCTCGTTCCCCGTCATATTCCTTTGTGGGTTGTAGTAATTTCTGCGGCCATCGGACTATCCTTCCATCTTGTACTGAGCTTTTATTTTGGGATTAAAAACCCGGCAATATCAGCAACCTATGCGATTCTTGCATCGTCTGCCTTTGGCCTTCTGGGTCTGTTTTTGACTAGAGCAGAAAGGGATTAGTTAATCTTCTTGGCAGAATTAATTTAAAGAGATGCTTGACATTTCAACAGATGTTGAATATTTTTGACACTGCAATTCAACAAGTGTTGAGTTTTGTGTTTGTCTCACCACAAAAAAATAATACTCAGATAGGTAATAGATATGAAACCAAATAGCCCACGCAACACCCTTGCGCTCGCCGTCACACTGGCTACTGCCATGACCGCAGCGACACAATCATCCGTAGTCCTTGCGCAGGATGATGAGAAATTTGCTTTAGAGGAAGTTGTAGTAACCGCTCGCCGCCATGCAGAAAATCTACAGGACGTGCCTATGGCCGTTACTGCAATCTCCGGTGATGCTCTGACTTTGAGAGGTGCAGGGGACATTAGCGAATTGGCGCAGTCTATTCCCAGTCTCACGCTTGAACCGGCTCGTGCTACCAATACAACCTTAACTGCATTTATTCGCGGTGTTGGCCAACAGGACCCTTTAGCCGGTTTTGAGCAAGGCGTAGCCCTGTATCTCGATGACGTCTATCTCGCAAGGCCACAGGGTGCCATGTTGGATATTTACGACGTAGAGCGCATAGAGGTTTTACGTGGTCCACAGGGTACGCTTTACGGGCGCAACGCAGTGGGCGGAGCAATTAAGTATGTGACGCGCCGTTTGAGTGACGAGACCGAAGTTCGCTTAAAGGGTTCCTATGGTTCTTACAACCAGGTAGATCTGGTGGGCACCGCATCTACCGCCTTAGGCGATATGTTCCGGGTTGGCGGTACAGTAGTTTCTCTTACTCGCGATGGTTATGGTGACAACAAAACCACTGGCGATGACAACTATAATAAAGACCTGTTTGCCTATCGCGCCAGTGCAGAATTTTTACCTAATGATGACTGGCTGATTCGATTGGCCTATGACAAGTCCCAGGACGACTCGAACGCAGTGGCCGGTTATCGTCCGTTTCCGGGCGCTGTCAGTGGCGCACCGGTTTTAGGAGATGTGCGCGACACGCTCGCTGGTGCAACTGAGTTACCTTCGACAGAAGGCATCAACGGTAACAACGAAGTGGAAGCAGAGGGTTGGATGCTCTCTGTCGATTGGAATCTGAGCGATACTTTGACGCTGCGATCTATAACCGCTGATCGCGAAGACTATACTGAGTCAGTGATCGATTTTGACAGTCTTGCGGTGATGGATTTTGATGCGGCAGTTATCTACGATAACGAACAGTTCAGTCAGGAATTTCAGCTCCTTTATAACTCCGATAAATTTAATGCGGTTCTGGGCGCCTACTATTTGGATGCAACAGCATCTAATGATTTTGATGTTGTTCTGGGTCAGTTACATCCACTGGGCATCACAGCCTATACCGGTGGCACGGTGGATACCGAGTCCTGGTCTGTATTTGCTGATCTAACATATTTTATGACTGAAAAGCTTTCCGTGACGGTAGGTGGACGTTATACAGACGACACCCGAACTGCAGACGTATTCCGTGGGCAGTACCTGGGATTCTCCTCGCCTTTCTTTGGCAATGATGATGCACTATTTTTGAAAGCTACCAGTGACTATGAGGCGGAGAAAACATTTACCAATTTCTCACCGCGCATAAACCTTAGCTATCTGCTCAATGATGACATGACCGCCTATGCTGGTTTCAGCCAGGGTTGGAAGGCCGGCGGCTTTGACCCCCGCGGTGCCAATTTAGTGACACCTGCGGTAGAAAAAGGCTTTGATGAAGAGACTCTGGACTCGTATGAACTTGGCTTGAAGACTACTTGGCTGGACGGTAGAGCCGTGACGAATGTTGCCGTATTCTACAGCGAGTACGACGATATGCAGATTCCCGGGTCGGTGGGCATAGATACCAATGGAGATGGGGTCAATGATGATTTCGTCGGTACGGTAACCAATGCGGGACAGGCTGAAATATCCGGCATCGAAGTGGAAGGGAACATTTTGTTCACCCAGAATTTCAGCGGGCAGTTCTCTCTTAGTCTGCTAGATGCCGAAATCAAGGAGTGGATTGTAGGCGGTGTCGATGTGTCCAGCCAACGTACTATTCAAAATACGCCCGAAGAGATGGCTTATCTCGGGCTGACCTATAACATGGATTTTGCTTCAGGTGATTTATCGTTCAACGCCAACTGGTCATACAAAGGTGATATCACACAGTTCGAAGCTGAAGCGCCCATCATCGATCAGGACGCCTACGATATGGTTAACGCCAGCATTGTTTGGCAAAGTGGAGATGAACAATGGTTGGTAGGTGTACACGGAAAGAACCTGACCGATGAAGATGTGAAAACAGCGGGCTACTGCTTTGGTTTCGTAGACTGCGCTTCGTCCCTGGGGCTGGAGGACAATACCACCATATTCTATGGTGCTCCCCTCACTGTAACAGCGACCGTGGAGTTCCGTTTGTAAGACGGATTTTCTTCATTGGGGTCGTCGCAGGTATGGGCGGCCCTCTTTTTCCCGAGAATACCCTGGGAGACAACTCGTGAATGGATTTGACACCAAGGCACCGCTGTTGCCTGAAATTTTTGCCTTGCACGGCAAGTGGCGCAGTAGGCAGGATGCACTTATATGTGGTGATAAACGCCTCAACTGGGCCGAGTTTTGTGCACTCAATCATCAATTAGCCAATGGATTGGTTCTTGCTGGTATTAAGCCGGGTGATCGTATTGGCATCGTTATGTCTAATTGTGCGGAGATGGTGCAGGCGTTGTTTGCTTGTATGGCCGCGGGCGCAGTATCGGTGCCTATCAACTTATCGGTGTCCAATGAATCTATTGGCAGTATGCTAAGCGATGCGAAGGTGTCGTCTGTTTTCACTACAGCAGATCAACAGGCTCGTCTCAAGAATGTTCTTCCTGACACGCTGAAGTTGATGGTAACGACCGGGGCGGCTGGCAACGGCTGGCAAAATATTGAAGCGCTTTGCGCCGGACAGGATGTTGGTCTACCTCGGTTGTCGCTTACTCCTGACGACTATCTGAATATCATTTACAGTTCGGGTACCACAGGTAACCCCAAAGGAATTGTACACACTCACGCCGGTCGCAGAGATTGGGCTTACGATCTGGCGATTGCCCTGCGATATAATTGTTCTGCCCGTACCTTGATTAATCTGGGTCTGTACTCAAATATTTCCTGGGTGGCCATGTTGTGCACAATGTTGAGTGGCGGTGCGCTAATTATTCACCAGCGCTTTGAAGCTGATGCGTTTTTGCGCGCAGTGGAGCAGGAAAAAATAACCCATACCGCAATGGTGCCCATTCAGTTTCAGCGGGTTGTTGAAGCTATGGATGTCAGTTCCTGCGATGTCAGTTCTATGCTGTCTATGATGAGTTGCGGTTCTCCCCTGCATGAAAGTCTCAAGAAGAGCATATTCTCGCGTTTCTCCTGCGGTGTTATTGAGCTTTACGGCCTGACAGAGGGAATTATCACGACTCTGGAGCCGGAAGAAGCAGAGGGCCGTTGGTCTTCGGTGGGTAAACCTTTAATCGGCACAGATATAGCTATAGTGGATGAGGATAACAGTGTGTTGCCGCCCGGACAGGCGGGTGAAATTGTCTCTCGCGGACGCATTACGATGCCGGGATATCTCAATCGGGAAGAGGCAAATAGAGACGCGGAGTTTGTCGACTCCCAGGGAGTGCAGTGGTTGCGTTCTGGTGATGTCGGTGTAGTTGATGAGGAGGGTTATCTATACATCGTGGACAGGAAAAAGGATATGATTATTTCCGGTGGGCAGAATATCTATCCGCAGGACATTGAAGCGGTTTTGGTAGGCCATGATTCCATTGATGATGTGGCTGTGATCGGCTTAAAGAGCAAGCGCTGGAGCGAGACCCCGGTAGCCCTGGTGGTGTCAGTTGCAGGTGCTGAGATCACCGAAGTTGGCTTACTTGAATGGGCCAACACGCGTCTGGGTAAGCAGCAGCGTTTATCGGGCGTTATCTTCATCGATGAATTGCCACGCAACCCCAACGGGAAAATACTGAAGCGGGAAATGCGAGAGCTTCATAAGGAGCGAGTGTATGAATAGCTATGAAGATATTTACTACGAAAGTAGCGACGGACTGAACTTGTATGCCCGTGACTATCCCTGCACCGATGCTGAGCTTGTCGCGCCCGAAACTATTCTGTGTATGCATGGTTTGACCCGAAACTCAGCCGATTTTGCGAATTTGGCTATGCATCTGTGTGCCCGATATAGGGTTATATGCGTCGATCAGCGCGGTCGGGGCAAATCTGATTATGACAAAATTGTCGGTAACTATACGCCGTTGACCTATGTTCAGGATATGTTTTCCCTGCTGGACAAGCTCGAGGTGGAGAAAGTTATTCTCATCGGTACATCTATGGGCGGACTGATGTCATTTCTTATGGCCGCAATGCAGGGCCCACGTATCCGTGCCATGGTGATTAATGACATCGGCCCTGAAGTCGATCCGGTTGGGCTGGACCGCATCAAGTCCTATGTTGGTAAAGGGGAGGCGGCGGCAACCTGGGCCGAGGCGATAAATCAGTCACGAACTCTAAATGGTCCTGCTTTTCCAGATTTTAGCGATCAACAGTGGTCTGAGTTCACTCACGCCTTATATAAGGATGAGCATGGTACGCCCGTATTGGCCTATGATCCGGCCATTGCCAAACCCATGGCGGACGAGGAGTCTGGCGCAGTGCCTCCCGATCTGTGGCCAGTTTTCGATGCGTCTGCGGGTATTCCCACGCTGGTCATTAGAGGGGAGTTGTCTGACATATTATCGCCGCTTTGTGTTGCGAGTATGCAGGCGAGAAGAAAAGACCTACAGTTCGTTGAGGTACCCGGTCGGGGACATGCTCCAACTCTGGATGAGCTTGTGTGTCGGAGCTCGATCGACCAATTTTTAGCGATGGTCTAACTCGTAGAGATTGTTTAGCGGCAGTCGCTTTGCATCCAGGCCAAAACCAGTCGGGTGAGATGAACACGGCTCCAGGAATAGGAGTGGTCGCCGGATATTGTATGATGCTGTAGTTTTATCTTGTTGTCTTTTGAGTAAGCCGCCACTGCAGGGTCGAGCATTAGCCGGCCCGGAGTGACTGTGTCCTGGTCGCCGACTACCGTAAACACTGACTTACCCCGTAGCTCCGGTCCAAAAAATGTTGTATCGACTTCTTCCAGCTTGGCGTTCTTCATTTGCCTGCGCAACTCTTCGCCGCTGAAACCCTCCAACATAAACAGGGTGTCGGAGTAATCGACAATGCGATCCAGGGCAGGATCGTTGGTATTTATGCCCTGTGCCCATACACCCATATTGACCGGGGACATGGCACCAACACAAATCAGACCCTTATCGCGGCGACCGGTTGCCAATGACACGTAGCCTCCCAGAGAGTGGCCCAGTACAGACATTTTATCGGTGTTGACGCGATATTTATTGGCATTGTCCGGTTCGCGCAGGAAGTTCAGGGCGGCCAGAGCATCTTCATAGCCTTTTAGCACCTGATAATCACCCTCGCTGCCCCATGAACCCCGGTAGTGGAAGAACATGACGTTAAAGCCGGCTCTGCGTAGCACCTGGGCGATATCCAGGTTTTTTTCATTGCCCGGGAAGCCGTGCAGAAGCAACACAGTGGGGTGTGGCCCCGGGCCGTTGGCTATATATATGAAGCCAGTGAGTCGGTGCCCCTCACTGTTGAAGGTGAGCTCTTCAACCAGCGGCGGAAACTCAATGTTGCGCTGCGGCTCCATGCTGAGTGGGTCGAAGGCAGGTTGAGCGGCTATCGCGGTGTGGCTGCACAGCCATAGTAGAGTTAAAAGCAGCAGCTTGCGCATAGCTTGGCTTACGCTACGTGCCATTAAGGCTTCACAAACTTAAGTGTCCAACGATCGGTATTGCCGGTCACTGACTTCCGCCCCACCTCATACCGCAATTCGTCATCTGCCTTGTAGTGGAGGCTTGAGTAATCCACAAACTCAAAGCCCGCCGCCTGGATTTCCTTGATGGCCAGTACAGGGTCTAGCCTGCGTCTGTTTTCATTGTCGAGCTCTTGCATGTGGCGGCGGGTGTGGTCAACCACAGCATAAATACCCCCGGACTTCAGCGCCTTGTAGGCCGATGTGTTCATCGCAGCTCGACCCTCAGGTCCAAAGTTGTGGTAATTGCGGAAGGTGAGAATCATATCTACGTTTTTCACCCCCAGATCGGTATTGCTCGCTGTGTAAAATTTTGACCCTTCAGGGCGACCCAGTTTGGCGTCTTTGGCAATCACGCGAATTTTATCGAACCCCGGCGCATCTTTGAGCCGTTTTTCTGCAGTGCCGGTGCCGTAGGCGATGTACAGCTGGCCTTTGTCAGCCAGCACTGGCGCGAGTAGTTTGGTGTACCAGGCCCCACCGGGAATCAACTCGACGACTTTCATATCATCGCGCAAGCCGAAAAATTCCAGAGTTTCGATGGGCTTGCGGTTTTTGTCCCTGTCCATCTCGGCTTCGGTTCGAATGTCTGCTGACATAGCTGTGCTGAGCTTTTCCTTAACAGCATCGAAATCGTCTGCCAGCGTCGGCGTACAGAATAGTCCGGCGGTCATGGTGGCTGTGAATGTAGCGGCGAGCAACGTGCTTTTTTTGATCATGGTTTATTCGAGCTCCAAAGAAGTGTCTGTTATGATGAATGAGTCTACCAAGTTTTCTCAAATTGTCATGCTGGTAATATCCAATTATGTGAGTATCCCGGATGCAGAAATCGATCTGCAGGGCATACGCGCGCAAGGGGCGGGGGGGCAGAATGTCAACAAGGTCTCCAGTGCCATCCATTTGCGTTTCGATATCCAGGCTTCGTCCCTGCCAGAGTTTTATAAAGAAGAACTGTTAAAGCTGCGCGACAGTAGAATAACCAAAGACGGTGTCCTGGTAATAAAGGCGCAGCAGTTTCGTACTCAGGAAAAAAACAGGGATGATGCCCTGAAGCGGTTACAGCTTCTGGTGAAGGGTGTTGCTGTGAGGCGCAAAGTGCGCAGACCCACCAAGCCGACAAAGGGCTCAAAAAAACGACGTATAGAATCCAAGGTTAATCGCGGTAAACTCAAGACCTTGAGAGGCAAAATTGATCATTAACGATTGCTGTGAACAATTGCAAAAACGACTAAATTGATGGAATTAACTATGAATACAATGCAAGTTTGGCACGAAATTGTAGAAAACCAGAGCCCGGAGCGGCTGAATGAAATTCTTGCTCAGGACTGTGTGTTTTACTCCCCTGTGGTGCATACACCACAGGAGGGGCTGGAGCTCACCAAGTTATACCTCACTGGTGCTCTGATGGTGTTTAACGACAGCTTCAACTATGTCAAACAAGTGGTTACCGAGCAGCACGCTGTGCTGGAGTTTGAATGCAGCGTAGACGGCATCTTGATCAATGGCGTAGACATTATGACGTTTAACGCCGAGGGCAAAATCGAAGAGTTCAAGGTCATGGTTCGCCCGTTAAAGGCCATCAATATGCTGCACGCCAAAATGCGTGACATGTTGGAGCAAATAAAATGAACGCAAGCCCTGGTGGTATTGCAGGTCGTATTTTGGCCATGGGACTTTGCCTGAGCATGTTGGCCTGCACAGGGGAGGAGATGGCTGCGGACGGTACAACAACTACCGCCAAAATTGAGGGGGTGGTTGTATACCGTGAACGTATTGCGCTGCCACCTACAGCGGAGATAGAGATAGTGTTTGAGGATGTATCGCGGCCTGACGCGCCTGCTACGGTGCTATCGACGCTTATCATGGAGGCCAAAAACGGTCCTCCCTACGCCTTTTCAATTGACTATAGTCCCGAGCAAATTGACTCCCGGATGACATACGCTCTGCGGGCTACGATTCGGGTAGAGGGCAAGGTGAAATTCACTACTATGGATTACACCAATCCGTTTTCAGGCAACCCTGTAAATGTGCTTGTGCGGATGGTGCCTGGCAACGACAATCGGGGCTAGCCGTTCCACGCGTACAGGCAAATTTCCTCTTCATCGGGCGTCAGGCGAATCATCGACTCGAAGTGCATGCCCATTTTTTCAGCCAGAGCACGTGAGCCCGTGTTTGCCGGGTGAATAATTGCCAGTATACGGTGCAAACCGAAATCCTCCCGCCCCATCTCCATCACCGCCAGACCCGCTTCCAGGGCATACCCCTTGCCCCTGGATTTTGGCAGGAAGCCGTAGCCGATATCGATATCTTCCAGACCGTCGCGGTTCACCAGCCCGCACATGCCAATAGTCTCGCCACTGTCTTTTAGGCGAACAGCGCCCATACCGAAGCCGTGTTCCTTGTAGCTGGCTATCACTCTGTCGTGAAGATAGGCTCGGGCCGCCTCCTCGGTCCTCACACCCCTATCCGCCACATATCTTATAAAGTTGGGATCGTTGAGCATTTCCAGCATGAATGACGCGTCCTCGGACCTAAGCTCGTCGATAATAAGTCGCGTTGTTTCCAATGTTTTCATCAAATTATCTCCCCAATAGGGTCGTTTGCGCAGTGCCAGCAGTTTACACCAGTTGAAACAGCGAGGCAGGGGGGCTCAGGCACTGCTAAACTATTGCCACGACTTAATACCAAGGCCATTGTTTACGCGCCTTTGCGCTGTATAATCGCCGCCCGCCCATGCCCGGTCGGTTCTCTTTCTCTAAGGTGATGTAATGTCCACTGAAAACACGATAAACAGCTTCTCGGAACTGGACTTGCCACCGGCGCTCCATAAAGCATTAAACGATGTAGGCTACGAAACCCCATCGGCAATTCAGGCCGAAACCATCCCACATTTGCTGGCGGGATCAGATTTACTGGGTCAGGCGCAAACGGGTACAGGTAAAACTGCGGCGTTCGCCCTGCCAGTACTGGCGCGGCTGGACCTCAAGCAGAAAAAATCACCTCAGGTTATGGTGCTGGCCCCAACGCGTGAGCTGGCTATCCAGGTGGCCGAGGCCTTCCAGAAATATGCTCGCCACATGCCCGGCTTCCAGGTATTGCCAGTCTACGGAGGCTCGGATATGCGCGGTCAGCTGCGCCAACTCGAACGCGGCGTGCACGTGGTGGTGGGTACACCCGGCCGGGTGATGGACCATATGCGTCGCGGCTCTCTCAAGCTGGATGGCCTGAAAACGCTCATTCTCGACGAAGCTGATGAAATGCTGCGCATGGGTTTCATCGATGATGTGGAGTGGATTCTCGAGAAAACCCCTTCCACACGTCAGGTAGTTTTGTTTTCTGCCACCATGCCTGCGGCCATTCATCGTATCGCGGTCAAGTACTTGAACAATGCGCAGGAAGTGAAGATCAAGGTCAAAACTGTCACCAATGCGTCGATTCGCCAGCGAGTCTGGATGATGGCGGGGGGCAGCAAAATGGATGCCCTCACGCGGATTCTTGAGGTCGAAGACTTCGATGCGATGATTGTGTTTGTGCGCACTAGAATCGCAACCACGGAACTTGCTGATAAATTATCGGCCCGGGGCTATTCCTGTGCCGCCATCAATGGCGACATACCTCAAAACCAACGCGAGAAGACCATCGAAAATCTCAAGAGTGGCAAGCTGGATATTCTGGTTGCCACCGACGTCGCCGCTAGAGGCTTGGACGTTACCCGAATTTCTCATGTTATCAATTACGATATTCCCTACGATGTTGAAGCATATATCCACCGTATTGGCCGCACCGGACGTGCCGGACGTCCGGGTGATGCGATACTGTTCGCCGCCAACAGAGAGCGCCGCTTGCTAGGAGCCATCGAAAAAGCCACCAGCCAAAAGATCGAAAAAATGGTGCTACCAACTGCTGCGGAAGTTACCGACAAGCGGGTTGGAAAGTTCAAGCAGCGTATTACAGAAACTCTGGATTCGCAGGATCTGGGTGTTTTCAGGAAGTTGGTCGACGAATATCAGCATGAATATGGCGTGCCGGTCATTGATATTGCTGCGGCGCTGGTTTGCCTGGCTCAGGGTAAACAGCCCCTGGTTGGAAAGCCCCCCGTTGGCGAGAAAAAAGGCAAAGAGAAAACAAGAGATGGCAAGCCGCGGAATGAGCGCTCAGCAGACTCTCGCCCCGCAAGAAGTGAGGAGCGCGATAGTAAGCCGAGAAAACCCAAAGAGAAAAAGCCGGCAGACAAGCTGTTCCCAGAGTCAAAGCGCGAGACACCGCCTCCGGGAAAGGATATGGAGCGTTTTCGTATCGAAGTGGGCCACAAGCATGAAGTGAAGCCGGGCAACATAGTTGGCGCCATTGCCAATGAAGCCGATCTGGACAGCGAATATATCGGGCGCATTGAGATATTTGATGATTACAGCACGGTAGATTTGCCCGAGGGTATGCCTAAAGAGTTGTTCAAGCATCTGAGTGGTGTATGGGTGGCCGGCCAGCGTTTAGGCATAACTCGAATGGAGCGCCGCGAGCGTAAGCCACCGGCGCGAAAAGCTGAAAAGAAGCGCAAACCTAAACCTGACCGGGAGAAGTCGTGAGCCCAGACACGCTTCCTCGACAAGTTTCAGTAGCACTGTACGCGGTGTACATGGAAGCTGAGCCCAGTACACAGGTACGCTAGCATGCCCGTGTTGTTTGGCGTGGTTTTGCTGGACCTGATCGGTTTTGGCATTGTTATTCCAATCCTGCCGTTTTTGTCTCCCGAATTGGGTGCAGACAAAATGGATATCGCCTACATCATTGTTATCTATGCTATTTGCTCTGGCCTGTGCGCGCCCTACTGGGGCCGTTTATCCGACCGCATGGGGCGCAAGCCGGTTATCATGATTTGCCTTGCCGGTGCCGCGGTGTCCTACGTTATGCTGGGCCTGGCCTCTGAGTTGTGGATGGTGTTTGCCGCCCGAGGCTTTGCGGGGATGATGGCAGGGAACTTTGGTGTTGCCTCGGCCATGATGGCAGATATCACCACGCCGCAGAATCGCGCCAAAGGTATGGGGATGATAGGCGCAGCATTTGGGATGGGCCTGGTGTTGGGGCCGTTGCTGGGTGGTTTGCTCTCCAGTGGTGGCACCAGTTTTGTGTTGCCCTGCATTGTGGCCGGAGGAATGTCGATATTGGCGATATTTGCTGCCGCCATATTTTTACCTGAGTCCCTGTCTGCCGACAAACGTGCCGCAAACCACGCCCACCAAAAAAAGGGCGGCCATGCTTCGACGCTTGCTATGCTCAAATCTACGGGTAACCGTTTGTTGGTGTTTCAGTATGTATTGCACAACGCCAGTGTGAGTTCGATAACCTATTTGTTTCCGTTGTGGGTTGGTGACTTGTTAGGCTGGAGTGCCCATGAGGTGGGTATTGTTTTTGGTGTACAGGGGGCTCTCATAGCGATATTGCAAGGTGGAGTGTTAGGGGTAGCCGTGCGCGCTCTGGGTGAAGTTCCATTTTTGAGGTTAGGTGTAACAACCTGTCTTGTGGGTGTTGCGATAGCCATATTTTCCAGCAGCATGCACTTTATGCTGGCCGCAGCCTTCATTGCTTTGTCTGGCGCGACGGTATGCATGCCGTTGCTGAATACGATTGTCACCCAGAGAACACCGTTGGAACTGCGCGGGCGCATGATGGGTATCACCGGGGCTGCCTCATCCTGGGGAAGAGTCGGGGGCCCTTTATTGGCCGGGCTAAATCTAGCATTTTTTGGTTATAGCGGCGCCTGGATAGGCTGCTTTTGTACTGTTTTACTATATTGTCTATGGGCCTGGACCCTGAAGGAGCGCTCGACAGAGCGATTAGCATGAGCGAACTTTCTTTTTCAACACTACCTCTACCGCCCGCGCAGTTGGAGAACCTCTCCAGCCTCGGCTATAAAAATATGACTGCTATTCAGGCCGAGGCTTTGCCGCTGGCGCTGGCAGGTAAAGACCTGATTGCTCAGGCCAAAACTGGCAGCGGTAAAACAGCCGCTTTCGCTCTGTCTTTGCTGTGCCAATTAAACCCGCGGGACTTTGGCACCCAGGCACTCATTCTATGTCCAACTCGCGAGTTGGCCGCCCAGGTTGCTGCAGAAGTTCGGCGCCTCGCGCGTCACCAGCAAAATATTAAAGTTGTAACGCTCACAGGCGGGCAGTCTATTGGGCCGCAAATTGGATCGCTGGAGCATGGTGCACATATTGTTGTGGGCACGCCCGGGCGCTTGAAAGACCACCTGCGTAAGAAAACTCTCGACTTGAGTCGGGTTACTACTCTGGTTCTGGACGAGGCAGACAGAATGCTCGAAATGGGCTTTGTCGACGACATCGAAGCTATTATCGAACAGACCCCTGACGCGCGGCAGACACTGTTGTTTTCCGCCACTTATCCCGATGACATCAAGTCGCTGAGTGCTCGATTTCAGCGCGAAGCGGTGCAGGTGTCGGTCGAAACGTTGCACACTGATCAGCACATCGATCAGCAGTTTTATATTTGCCCCAAGAGCGCCAAACAAGAGGCGCTGGTGAAACTGTTGGAACACTTCCAGCCGGAAACTTCTGTCGTATTTTGTAATACGAAACAGTATGTGCGTGATGTCTGTGAAAATTTAACCCAGCAAGGCATTGCTGTTGCCGCCCTTCACGGGGATATGGAGCAGCGAGATCGCGACCAGGTGTTGGTGCAGTTCAAGCAGCGCAGCTGTCGAGTGCTGGTTGCCACTGATGTAGCGGCACGAGGTTTGGATATCGATGACCTGTCAGCTGTGATTAACTATGAATTACCGCGTAACGCCGATGTATACGTGCACCGCATAGGCCGAACCGGCCGCGCTGGGAAAGAGGGGCTGGCGCTGACTTTATTCGCCGACTCCGAACGCTACAAATTCGATATGATTAGCGATTATCTAGATCAGGAGCTTAGGTTCGAAGCAATAGAAGCACTCCCTAAAAGAACCCGTAGCCTGGAGCCACCGGCCTATGTGACGCTATGTATTGCCGGCGGTAGAAAGCAAAAAGTTCGCCCCGGGGATATCCTCGGCGCACTCACAGGTGATGCGGGCATAGACGGTAAGTCAGTGGGTAAAATTGATGTGATGGACTTTGCCGCTTACGTCGCCATTGAGCGCGATGTTGCGGGCAGGGCGCTGGGCCAGTTGATCAATGGGAAAATTAAAGGCCGGAAGTTTAAAGTACGTAAGCTATAAGCCCCGGCGAGTTTACGCCCCGAACCAATCGACTATCTGTTGCTGAACGTGTTTGTCAGTTAGCAGGTCCATATGGTTTTTTTCGTGGAACAGGCGACAGTTTTCCGGTTTAACCTTCAGTCTGTGCAGATCGTCGTCGTGGGCTCCCATGGCGCTGCCTATACGAACCAGTAAATCTCCCAGGGCATGACCTCTCGGGTCTTGTTCATCTCGCCCTAAAGTCGCGGCGATAAAGTAGTAGTCTATTCCCGGCAGCAGAGGAACCGGTGTGCGCTTATCCTGTTTCGCACTATCGGAGTGGTCGTATTGCCAGTCATCATCGAGCAGGTCGCCATGGCGTAAATCCTTGATACCTGCGCTGCGTTTGCGGCCAATAGCCAGTGGTTTAACATAGGGAATTACCTCCATTGCGTGGTTGAGCGCATGCCCGGCTTTTGCAACCGGTGAGCCGTGATGGGGGGTGCCCAGACACATTACCCGGGTCAATTTCTCCAGCCACTCACTTTGCTCTTTGTCTGCATACCAACAGGCGCTGCGAATGAGCAGGCCCCCCATGCTGTGGCCAATCAGGGACAGTGACTCCACCGGCACAGGCCATGCTTCGACTAATTGCGCCAGCAGATTTGCAAACTCTTTGCCGTTGGTAGAGATATGTCGGCCGCTGTTATAGCGCAGATACAGTGAGGTGCAGCCTTGCTCCTCACTGAGGCAGCTGCCGATGTCGGTATTGTCTTTGCGCCTCCAGCCCAGCTCCGACATGCTCAAGCCATGCGCCAGGATAACCACATGGGCGCTCGCCTGTGGAATGGCCTGTGTTAGTGCGTTTTTATCTATTTGCAGCTGTTGGTCGGAGGTGGTCAGTATCATGCTTTGGGCGAGTGGGTTGCCGCTGTCTTCGAGGTGATCCCCAAAGGCGCCATTCACCGCTGCTATAGCGCGGATTTCTACATCGGATTGTTCATGGTCATTGCTGAATGTCTCGGGCAGCAGGGCAAAAGCGCTATCCACTCCCTTTCTCAGGGTGCTGTTGGTCCCCCTGATAGTGGCGTAGACGGCTGAGGCAATATGACCGTGTGCTTTGCTGAGCTCTGTTGGCTGGCTAGCCCAGGGTAGTGGGCGTCGGGCAATTGTTTCATGCATGTGCTCGACTGTGTTTGTAATACCTTCCACTGTGTCGAATAGCAGCCTGCTGCCGCCGTGCAGGACTCGAGTTGATGCTTTCATCGCGCTTACTCCGTATCCGGTTTGTTAGAGGAGGCTTCGGTCGGGGACAGGGCTGTCAGGCAGTCTGTGCACAACAGAATAGGGCGGGCCTGTATGGGCAAGCCAACCGCAGCGGCTTCGCCTTTGGTGAGGATGGTGTTGCATTGATCGCACACTCCATTGCGGTTGAGTATGGTTTCCTGCCAGCCGATAACGCTTGAAGCGCCTTGAGGATGGACGGAATCCGCAGCGGGCGCCGATGGCCGGCCCTGTATCACTCTGGCGATTTGTGCGCTGTCTGACACTACGCCCTCCACCAGATTGAAGGTGTGTAGAAGCACATTGCGTACAACGCTGGAAACCGAGAGACCTAAATCTTCAGCCCTGTCGCGTAATTCCTCGTCCAATTGCTCGGGGATGCGGGCTTGCAGGATTTTGTCTTTTTTGTTTTTGCGGGTGCGTTTATCTTTTACTGCCATGGTGATTTTCCGTTGTTTATTTTGATTGACAGTTAATGTAGTTTATTTGTAGTACAAATGTCAATATATGTATTATGTGGGTTGAGTGCTGTTGGGTGGCTGTATTTGTTTGTGGCTGGAGGTATG